>CBHTUB010000045.1:0-20402 GCA_966095595.1 uncultured Chryseosolibacter sp.
CTTGTTCAACCTGATCACTGCCATCTTCATTTATTCAGACATGAACAGATTGAACTCGGTGTCGTGGTCCATTATTGCATTGACATTGTTATCGAATGAAGCCGGAGTTCTCTTTTTTTTAGTCTACATATTATATCATTCCCTGCAGCGGGACGGCGAGTCTTAATCAAACTTTAAGGAGGCGAAAGCCATTACAACCAATGGCGCGATTGTTAATCTATTGGCTGACGTTACGAATTACCGATATATCGTTACTCGTACGTTAGCGCACAACTATATGTCGTCATTTTTAACCGATTACAGTAACGAAATAGCGCATCTGAAAAAGTAAGTTTCTGGCTTACAATTCTTTATCCGAATGGCACGGTCGTTGGCGTATACGCGCCAAACTCGAAGCCTGATGCCTGAGGAATTTCAACTCGCATGTTTGCCCGCCCTGGAGCAATTCAAACCACGCGTTGGGTATGAATATATCCATGCGCCATTGAATTCTCACTACTCCATTAATAACAACTTCGACCCGGGCGCCCGGTCCTATCACATTCGTCCTGGATCTTCTTACCGATCGGGCAATCCAACAACACTCACGCCGGAAGGCGTAAAACGGACAAACAGTATAAGTGACCGAGTCCGAAGAAAAAGGTCCACAGGTCAGCTCACGATATCACCAGGAGACGCGGCCAGCATATTCCTGTATACAATCCGGAGAAACGAAGCGAATTCACGCATGAATAGAACGGATACTACATCTCATTTCGATGTAATGGACGTCGTCGCACACTACGAAGCTTGTGATACGTTGATGATCAGTGATCGGCGCATACTAGTTTCACTGAAGGGTGGAGATCGCGACAGCACTTGCCCATCAAAAGTAAAAGTCAGACCTCACCCGAACGCCAATCTCACCTTTCGATTCCCTGACGTTTTCCTATATCATACACGCTCTGAATGTTTCCAAAACATATCGTGTGAAGATGCCTCACTTTCGAATCGGAAAGGAGTGCGTGTGAGCCCGTGCGCCATCGACAAAAATATCCCACTGGTTAATCGCCGTGATGAGAGTGAAATCATAGTTCACTACAAAACATTGAAAAACTAAAAAATACCTGAGGAGAATACATACAACAGTTTAAAGACACGATGAAAATTTCTCCGGGAACACACAAAGTACTTTTGATATAGCCGCAAATCGCAAGACAATCAAGACAATGAAATACGTAAAACCTCATTTCAAAAACCTCAGTATCTCCAGGCAGATATTGTGTGTCTGTATCGGACTATCTACGGTGATTGTCATATTTCTTCTTGGCTTTTCATCCGACGAGCTCGTCAGAAGCAAGAATGAAGTGAAAGCTACCACAGTAAAAAATCGGGCAGTGAGTGTGATCGAAAAGATCGATCGCAACTTCTATGAGCGATTCGGCGACGTACAGGCGTTTGCTTTCAACAAGCTGGCATTGGAAACCATCGACAGTGGTCGCGCAACGAAAGATGCACAGCAATTCCTCAATACGATGACTACGTATTATGTCCTCTACGATCTCATGCTCGTTGCAGACAAGAACGGAAAGGTTATCGCAGCCAATACGTGCGACAAGGCGGGAAGCCCGTTAAATACCGCGAGCTTGCTGGGGCACGACTTCTCGAACGAAGAGTGGTTCAGAAGCTGTATGTCGACCTCCGGACCGCAGGGGGGAGCATGGTATTCTGATTTTTTAGTCAATCCTTTTGTCGCAAAAATATACAACGCCAACGGCTGGGGCATGGCCTTCGCTGCACCCATCAAAAATAAAGAAGGCATCACCATCGGAGCATGGTATAACTTCGCCAGCTGGAAAGACGTCACTCAGGGGATCCGTAAGGAGACGGAACAGCTTTTACAGGAAAGCGAGCCGGGAGCATTCATGCTGATGGTTGACCAAAGGGGAACCGTAATTGACTCGGACGACGAAACACTGGTGAACAATCTTGGGATTGAAGATCTTCTCAATGATAAACCGATAAAAATAAATTACAAGGGCAATCAGTTAAACTCTACGGACTATATCGTTGCGCTGGCAGAAGGCAAGGGAGCCTATACCTATAAGGGCAACGGATGGAAGGTCGCATGCTTCGTGCCGAAGAACAAGTTCTCGCTTTCCCTGATCTTCGGAGAGTTGTGGCTATTGACCTTGTCGGTCGTTACCATACTTCTGGCGGGAATGGTCGTCTTTCTGCTGCTTGCAAGAAATATCTCGGGAAGGATACAGCGCCTGCGAAAAATTGTTTACGACGTCAGTCGCGGGGACCTTGCCGAGATCGATTATTCAAGGAACGACGACGAGATCTCGCAGATGACCAACTCCGTGAAGGAGCTTGCGGACGGACTGAAACGAACCTCGGGTTTTGCCAACGAAATCGGTAAGGGCAATCTGACCGTGAACCACGAACCGATGAGCGACCGCGATGTACTTGGCCTGTCGTTGATCGCCATGCGTGACAATCTCCAGAAAGTTAAGTTGGAGGAAGAGAAAAGAAAATGGATCACCGAAGGTCTTGCCCGTTTTGCGGAGCTGCTGCGTAAGAATGGAACATTAAAAGAGGTGTTGGATCTCGTTTTGACAGAACTGGTGAAATATCTGAAAGCGAATCAGGGCAGCTTTTTTATCATCAACGACGAAAAGGAAAGTCACCTTTATCTGGAGCTCATTTCCTGTTATGCATGGAGCAAGCACAAGCATATTCAGAAGCATATCGACAAGGGAGAAGGACTGGCGGGACAGGCGTGGCAGGAGCGGGAAACGATTTACCTCACCGAGATACCGAAGAACTACATCAAAATTACTTCCGGCCTCGGCGACGGATTACCATCCTCGATCATTATTGTACCCCTGCTGACGAATGAAAAAATATTCGGTGTGATCGAGATCGCATCGTTCAAAGTGATCGAAGAGCATGAAAGGCAATTCCTTGAAAAAGTTGCCGAGAATATCGCCTCGGTGCTCGCTGCGCTTAAGGTTTCCGAGAGCACGCAGAAACTCCTGACCAAATCACAATTCCAGGCAGAGGAGCTTCGCAGCCAGGAAGAAGAAATGAGACAAAACATGGAAGAGCTGAGCGCGACGCAGGAAGAAATGATGAGAAAAGAAAAAGAATACCTTAAGAGAATAGATATGCTGGAAGCCAGACTCGCGGACAAGCACGCGACAGGCCTGAGTGTAGAGGCAATATCTCCCAATGGAAAGAATGTTTCGACCGTAGATTAAAAAAGATCGCGCGCGATGTTAGGTTAGGTTCATAAGTTTGGGTGACGAAGAGCCTGCGTGCATTTTCAGGGGTGCTCACTTCGTGGGCATCCCCTGTTATTTAAAAACCGTTTCACAAACGGGTAGCGCCAAACCACAACTTACAATCCTTCCAGCACATGCCTGTAGTCGCGCCCGACCGGTATGGAAACACCGTTGATCTCGATCTCCTCTGCGGTATAGGACTCCACCTTGCTCAGGGAAACAATAAACGAACGGTGAACTCTCTTGAACAAGTGGCCCGGAAGAAGCGATTCAATTTCATTCGTACTCATCTTTGAAAGATACTCCGTCCTTGTCGTAACGATCCTGACATATTCACGCTGACTTTCGATGTATAATATTTCAGGAAACAGAATCTTCACCTTCTTCTTTTGCACATTCACAAAGAGATAATCCTTCGCATCTGCTTTTTCGGGAGGTTCTTTTTCACCCTGACCCGTTCTTACTTTTGTGACCGCGGTGAGAAACCGCTCGAACTCGATCGGCTTTAACAAATAATCGGTCACGTTGAGATCGAAACCCTCCACGGCATATTGGTGATACGCGGTCGTGATGATCACAGCCGGAGGGTGGGCCAACGTTCTCAGAAATGCCATGCCCTTTAACTTTGGCAGGTGAATATCAAGAAAGATCAGGTCGACCTTGCTTTCCCGCAGGAACTCTGTGGCAAGAATGGCATCCCTGAATGTTCCCCTCAACTCGAGAAATGGGACCTGCGCTATGTAGTCGCTCAGCACTTTGGCAGCAAGCGGCTCATCTTCCACTATGATGCAGGTGATCTTAGACATGACTTGCGAGATTAATTTTCAAAGTTGTGGTAAATGTGCCTTCCGCGGGCTGAACAAGAAGGCTGTATTCCCTGTACAACAACGCCAGTTGCCTCCTCAGATTCGACAACCCGATATTTTCCCTGATGCTGGTGACTTCGTCACCCGAGTCTGTCGAATTCTTTACATTGAAGTGAAGTACGCGATTGTTCACGGAAAGATGAATATCCACAAAAGGTTTTCCCCTTGTCTCTGAAACGCCGTGCTTAAAAGCGTTTTCAACCAATGGTATCAGCAGCAGCGGTGGTATGGACTGCTTCATGTTTTCCACGTCATGATTGAAATTTACCACCAGCGATTCATCGTAGCGCAATTGTTCAAGGGAGATATAGTCCTCGATGATCTTGATCTCCTGCTCAATGGCGATGTAGGCACCACTTGTCTCGTAAAGCATGAACCGCAGGATCTTCGAGAGGCGGAGAATGGATTCCGGGGCGCGATCCGATTTGTCACGGGCCAGGGAGTAAATGTTATTCAACGTATTGAAAAGAAAATGCGGATTGGTTTGTGATCTCAGGTAGTTGAGTTCTGCCTCTTGTTTTTCCAGCCGCAGCTGTTCGGCCGTTCTCTTCAGTAATCTGTAATCGTATACATGCCGGAACAGCGTAAAGAATAAGATCGAGGCAAAAGAATAGGGAACAAAAGTCCTTACCCCTTCTATAGTGGTCGCCGGTGAGACCAGCGGAAAATACGCATGCAACCCGATACCCAGCGCGCGCCATCCATAGAAGGCAAACGAGTACAACATACTCAGGGCGAACAATAAAAAAGGAGCAACGAGGAGCCTTTGCCAGGTAAGCCTTATATAGGGTATGGCATATTCAAGCGCAATGAAATTCAAGACCACGAGGTAGCTGATGAGCCAGATGTTATTCCATGTTCTCTTGAAAAATGTCTCCGGATGGGCAAGCATCTCGCCAAAGGTCCATAACGCCAGATACCAGAGCGCAATCCACAGAAATATTTTGAACCGCTCGCGGTCTATTGAAAGTCTCATACTATTGTTCCCTAAATGTCGTAAAAAATAATGGCGCCCTGAGTTTTCGGCTATGGAATTACCAGGATCGTCTACCAGCGGATGCTTAAAGTCAACATGTTCCGAGGGCGTCACCCATTCGGGGCACCAGAACGCAAAAGCGACGACTGGCTACAAGGGAAACATTTCGGTGTCGACGCAAACTCGCGGTTTGTATACAAGGCGATGTTGTCGATAGACGGAGCTCAAGTGGGTGGGCTTCGTGTGCGTAAGCTTGTAATAAACTTTACAACTTATGAAACACCGCTTACTCCTTTTTGGCCTGCTGTTATTCTCGACAGTTTGCGCCAGCGCACAAATCGAACTTGGGGCAGGGAAATGGAAAACATGGTTTATTCCATCGGGCGAAACGTATTCGTTGCCGGCACCCGAGGTCAGCAGGAAAGAAATTGCCGATATCCTGGCAGCACAAAAGAACATCACACCGGACGAAATGCAAAAGATGCTTTACTGGAATGCAGGTGCTCCTGGGTTTCGCTGGTATCAGATGGCCTCCAGGCTTATGATGAGTGATGTTAATGGCAATGGCGTTTTTGTGAACATGCTGGTGAACGCGGCGATCTACGACGCAACCGTCGCGGCATGGAACGCGAAGTACAAATACAAGCGTGCCCGGCCATTTGAGGCCGACAACAAAGTGAAGGCGCTCCTGCCGAAACCGGAAAGTCCTTCCTATCCGTGTGAGCATTCCGTCGCCGCCGGAGTCGCCGCTACCATCATCGCACATTATTATCCGGATCTTGCTGACTCCGTAGCACGAATGAGCGATCAAATGATGAGGTCACGCGTTGCTTCAGGTCTCGTCTATCCGGGCGACACAAAAGCGGGCTTTGATCTCGGGAAAAAGATCGCTCTTGCCGAGATCGAGCTGACGAAGGACTTCGTTACAAAAAAACAATGGGATGGCAAATTCCCCGATCGGCAGGGAATATGGACGGGAAAATTCCCCGTGCTGATCATGGCAAAATATAATAGAACCGTCGTGCTGGACAGCGCCAGCCAGTTCCGCCCGGCACCTCCGCCGGACTTTGCCAAAGACATGGAGGAACTGAAAAGCTTCAAGCAGACATTCCGGTCGCAGGCCAATGCCTTCCACTATGCGAGCCAGGCCACACACGACGACATCATCAGCAAGAAAATATTCGAATACAACCTTCATCTCAACCCGCCGCGCGCTGCCAGACTGCATGCAGCGGTGAACATCGCCTACTACGACGGGGTGATCGCCTGCTTCGAAGCAAAGTATGCCTATTGGGGAATTCGACCCGATCAGTACGATCCCACGTTCAAGCCTCTGATCCAAAGTCCACCTTTCCCTGGTTATCCTTCGGGTCATGCCATGATGAGCGGGATCATAGGCGAGATCTTTCCTTATTTCTTTCCGCTCGAAAAGGATGTATTTACCAAAATGGCCAGGGATGGCGCCGAATCACGTTTCCACGCAGGCATACACTTCCGCTCCGACAATGACGCGGGTCTGGAACTCGGAAGAAAAGTGGCCGCCAGTGTGGTGACCAGGATCAGACAGGATGGCGCGGACAACCAGGCGATCCATTCGATCGTGAAAAAATAATCTGTTCCCTTAACCGTGTCCTGCATCGCGTTCTTGCAGGACCGGTTACAAATTCTTTCATTTCGAGATCAAGAAATCAGTGAGCAGTCGACATAAACCCTTGACAGCTCTCAGATAACAACGGTTATCGATCCGAACATGAAAAAGTCTTCTCTCATCCTTGCACTCTCCCTCGCGATCATCACGGTTACGTCAGCACAGGTCGACTCCAGATATATCGAAGCGAGCGATTTTGTTGAAATCGTGAAGCTGCCGAGGACCTCCTGGATCTATCCGGATACGTTCGCGGTCTACTGGAAGCTTCCACGCACATCCCAGCACACCGGCAAAGCTTCCATCAAATTCAGATACTCGACGATCTTCTCTGAGTACCCTTTCGAATTTGAATACACCCGGGATAGCATCGTGACGATGATCCTTGATAATAATTACCGGTTCGAACCCGGAATGATACTGGAGCGAACGATGGTGGCAGGAGGCAAAACAATTTATGATATAAGTGAAGCAATGAAGATCCTTAAGATCATACAGAAGGACTCGGAGATCGAAACCATACGATCATTATCCGATGTGTCGTATAGCTTTGAAAACCTCAAGATGCTTGCCGACGTATATGAGAAAAAAGAGTGTTTTGCCAACGCCTATTTTGTGTATACGAAATTGATGGCCCTTGACGTGGACAGAGGCAGAAACGAATTCTACGCATTTTTCCGGCGCAATTCGAAAAAGCTTAACCCGAAAATAAACACGGCTCTCCGTTGATATTCATTGGCGACTGATGATCGCCGGTGTACTAAACTTTTCCCAGATGGTCGTTATTTAGAACGGAAATAAATTCGAAAAGAAAAAACGGCGCGCTTGCAGAAAATAAAAACACTCACTTACCTTTGTATTATGCTAAAGCGAGAAACATATTTTAAAAATCAGCTGGGTAGCGATACTCAGCACTCGCCCTGGATTTTCAGTTGATCATATAGCGTGATCACTTACTGAAAACCCGGGCTCATCCGGGTTTTTTAATTTCCCGTGGACTTTACAAAAAAAGAAAAACAGCAGCAATGCTGACTGGGATTGTTATGTCTTGCCGGACAAGCAATTCCACGAATCGATCCGGCAACATGAAAAAATTGAAACATGAAACGTAAAATATTAAGCGGAAAAGACGTTGTAAAGCTTGGCTATCCGGAAGGACGTGCTGCAGGCATCGCGATCAACACCGTACTCAAACACTTTCGCAGAAGTGAAAAGCAGGAGATCTATACGATGCTGAAAGCGGTGCTTGCATCGCCGAAGGAATTTCTCGACGACGCAATATGGAGCAAGGTCGCTTTGGAGCTTGTGCCGGGAGAAAAGAAGTCCATGGTCCATGCACTTCACAGCAAGCGGATCGACTATCGGATCTTCGGCGCATCAGAGATCGAAGAAGTGGCGCGCAACCAAATGGAGATCGCCATGAAACTTCCCATCACGGTGGCAGGTGCGCTGATGCCCGACGCGCACATGGGTTATGGCTTGCCGATCGGCGGAGTGCTCGCCACATCCAGTGCGGTAATTCCCTATGGTGTCGGTGTCGACATCGGTTGTCGCATGGCATTGTCGGCATTTGCGATCAGCGAACAACACCTGGAGCGTCACAGAAGTAATCTCAGGCAGATCCTTCTCGACTCGACGTGTTTTGGCAACGAGACATTCAAGAGACCGAAAGATCACGAAGTGTTGGATCGCAAACTGTTCGACGAGCTGGCTACCCTCCGTCCATTAAAGGGAAAAGCTGCAAGGCAGATCGGATCTTCGGGAAGCGGGAACCACTTTGTCGAGTTTGGATTGATCGAAGTGGATGAGCCGAACATGTGGATGATGCCTCCGGGAAAATATCTCGCGGTGTTGTCACACTCTGGATCGCGATCGCTTGGCGCAGAGATCGCGAGGCACTACACGAAGGTTGCAAAACAACTGTGCAGGCTCCCGGCCGAAGCGGCAAGTCTCGCGTGGCTCGATCTCGATTCGTCCGCAGGACAGGAATACTGGCAGGCGATGAACCTCGCGGGTGACTATGCCTCGGCAAACCACGATCAGATCCATGAGCGCATAGCACAGGCATTGGGTGAGCGCGCGATGTTCAGGGTCGGAAATCATCACAATTTTGCCTGGAAGGAAAAGTTGTCCGATGGCCGGGATGTGATCGTTCACAGGAAAGGCGCGACGCCAGCCGGTGACGGTATGTTGGGAATTATTCCCGGATCGATGACATCGCCGGGCTACATCGTGCGGGGTAAAGGGAATGCAGATTCGCTCAACTCGGCATCACATGGAGCCGGAAGGGTTATGTCGCGTGGCGCGGCGAAGCAAAGCATCACAAACAAAATGGTCAGGCAGGAGCTGGAGAAATATAACGTCGACCTGATCGGCGGCGGACCCGATGAAGCGCCGATGGCCTACAAGGACATCTCCAGGGTGATGCGCTACCAGGAAGACCTGGTGGAGATACTGGGCGTGTTTACGCCGAAAATTGTAAGAATGTGCGGAGATGATTCTCCGGCAGAAGATTGATTCCACAGGCCGGTAGCAATATCGACCGCTGTGAACGGAACATTAAACGTTAAGAGAAATGGAAACACTTGTATGGATTGAAAAATACATGTCGGATGCGGAGCACATGATCCTCGAGGGTCAGGTAGACGAAGGCGTGCAGATGTTGCAGAGCCTGTTGTATGAAGAACCTGGTTATGCGGGTCTGCACAACTATCTGGGCTGGGCATACATGTACTATGCACGGAATGAAGCGCAGGCTGCGTTGCACTTCAAAATGGCCATGCGTTTCGCGCCTGATTACGCACCACCTTACCTGCACATGGGTAACCTCATGAGCCGCGGCGGTGCATATGAGGATGCGATCGCGTACTTCCAGGAAGGTATGACAAAGCCGAACGCCCTTCGTGGCGTATTGCTCGAAGGCATGGCTCATGCGTACGAGCTACGCGGCGACTACGCACACGCCGTTCGCACCTATAAGGAAGCTGCAAAAGCTTCTGCGATCGACTTCGAAGTTGACCGGATGCTGAAAGGTGTCGCGCGATGCCGCAGAAAAAGACTCGCGATGTTTTTTTCGTTCTGGTGAGCGTGCTACCGGGCTCATCATCCGGATCATCGCGGCTATGCTTTTCAAAATAATCTGTGGTCAATGCCAATGACCGTAATTACTGTATAGTGGTTACGGTCTTTTTTGTTATAGCAGTATTGCGCAGACGAAAGCAAGGAATCGACCCGATACATCGCTATATTTGAATAACGTAGCTCAGATATGTACAGAAGATGCATTATTATTCTGATCGTCGCGCTGATGCAGTTGCACGGCCTCTCCGTTCGTGGTCAGTCACTGACGGATGCCCTGCAGAAAAACGCAATCGAGATCAACTTGCCTGACACGACACTAAATGAAGCGCTCAATGTTATCATTGACGAGTATCCGATCATCATGATGGGCGAGATGCACGGCACGCAGGAGCCGGCAAAATTCGTTACTTACCTCGTTCGTCAGTTATTGCTCAGAGGTAAGCAAGTGAACCTTGGACTTGAAATTCCTGCGAATCAAATGAAAGAGTTCATCGCTTCACCCGGCACCCGCGGGTTGGAGCGGTCCGGGTTTTTTAGCAAAAACAGCCACAAGGACGGAAGATCGAGCGAGTCAATGTTCGACCTTATTGCGGCATCGTGTAACAATCCGAATATCAATCTATTCTTTTTCGATGTAGAGTCTTCAACATCAAATGCAGATCGTGACAGCATGATGTATGTGAATATCAGAAACGAGATATCGAAAAGACCGGCTGCCCATACGATCATTCTCAGCGGAAATATCCACAACAGACTGATCCCATTTCGCGGAACCAGGACAGCCGCTTGCCATCTCTCCGCCGGGGGCGGTAAGATCCTTTCCATCAATCATCAGTTCAAATTCGGGAGCATGTTGAATGCAACCAATAAAGGGTTCGGGCTGCATAAGATCGAGCCTGCTCAATCCGTATTCTCCGAAGCTACTTCATTCAAATGTTACTTTGCTGCCATTCCGGAAAATACAGAAAGTCCCTACAACGCATTCCTCTACACGGAAGAAGTAACACCGTCCGCCATAAAATCCCGCCATTGAACTGTATATTACCGTTCATTTAAATCATGAAGGGATATCTTGCCTGAGTTTCAGACCATACTACAAAACATTGAACGGCACATTGCCCTGGATGAGGCAGAGAAAAAACATTTTTGTTCCCTGCTTTCCGTAAGGACCGTCAATAAAAAAGAGATTATTCAAATAGCCGGAGATCCGTGTCAGCATTTCAACTTCGTTTGCGACGGTGTGCTTCGCGCCTATTACTCGGACGAATCACAGAATGAAAGTATCGTGATGTTTGCGATACGCGACTGGTGGATCACGGACATGTACGCCTTCTCCAGCGGCAAACCGGCCATGCTCAACATCGATGCACTCGAACCATCGACGATCTTTCAATTATCGAAAAGCGACCTGGATAGCTTGCTGACACAATTTCCAAAGTTCGAAAAGTTCATGCGTGTACTGATGCAGAATGCCTACGTGCGCGAGCAGCTCCGTGTGATTCAAAACCTCTCCCTGCCTGCCGAGCAGCGTTACAGGAATTTCCTCGAAAAATATCCGCAATTCGCTTCACGAGTACCTTTGAAACAGATCGCTTCCTATCTGGGAATAACGCCCGAGTTTCTAAGCGTCCTGAGAAAAAAGTTTGCGAAAGGAGATCTTTCTTAATGTACATTAACGAGGGCGGGAGCTTACTTGCAGAAAAAATTCACAACATGCTTATCCTTATTGCAGGCCCTTACCGTAGCGGCACAAATGACGATCCTGTTCTGATGGAAAAGAACCTTCAACGATTGGAGGCCGTCGCCGTCACATTGTTCAGGAAAGGACATATTCCGATGATCGGCGAATGGGTCGCGCTTCCGCTGATGCGCGTGGCCGGCTCCAGAAAAGCAGGCGATGAGATCTATAATGAGTTTGCCTACCCAGTAGCCGAACGCCTCCTCTCGAAGTGCGATGCCGTGCTGCGGCTACCGGGCGAATCGAAAGGGGCTGACCAGGATGTAAAGATCGCGAAAGAGCGGGGTCTGCCTGTCTATCATAATATCGACGATGTTCCCCGCGTTGGCGGGTAATTGCTGCGACAGGCTCTCTGAGGCTCCTCACTTTTATCGGGCTCAAAATCCCGGACAGCTAAACTCTCTGGAAATTTTGTAATTTTTCGCGATGAGTACACGCGTGAAAGGGAAAGCTGTCAGCAGCCCGCTGTCCCTAACAGACGAGAATCCAGTCTTCAAAGAACACCTCAGAAAATTTGCCGTGATCACGGAGCAGGAATTTGACGAGGCCTCGAGATATTTTACAAAAATTCGGGTAAGGAAAAATGAAAACCTGATCGATCCCGGTGAACCTGTCGACTATACCTATTGGGTGGTAAAAGGATTGCTGATCTCGACCCTGCACGACGATGAAGGCAGGGAGCACATCATTCAGTTCGCCATCGAAAATTGCTGGATCACCGACCCGAATGCATTCTACAATCGCCAGCGTTCTACCCTGTGCGTTACGGCGATCGAGGACAGCGAGCTTATCCGCATTTCGTTTAACGACCGTGAAGCCCTCTGTAAACACATTCCTTCCTTTTGTGAATTCTTCCGCAAAAAGGCCAATGATAGTTTCGTCAACAAACACACACGACTCATCACCTACCTGATGGCAGACACAAAAACCCGTTATGAGCTTCTCGGGGAGGAATATCCGGGAATATTCCAGAGGATCTCGAAAAAATTGCTCGCTGCATACCTTGGTGTCTCACGGGAGACACTTAGCCGGCTTTAGTTTTCCGAAATTAGTGATCTACATCACATCCTCATCCCTATCTCAAACATGATCTTTGAGAAAAAAAATAAATATGAGAAACATACAAATTGTCATGCTCCTTACTTTTTGCATCGTGTTGATGTCATTTAATGCGAAGGAAAAAAATCCACTGGAAGAAGCAAAAAAGGCGATAGCCGAAAGCAATGCTATTTATTTTGAGTCCTTTGCGAAACACGATGTATCCATTTTTATCAACCGCTATGCCGACGATGCCTGCATTATGGCGCCATTTGCTCCACAGGCCTGCGGCAAACAGAACATCGAAGATTTTTTTCACACAGCGTATAACATTTACGGTTTGAGAAATGGAAAGTTCATAACTACCGCGGTTTATGGCGACGGTCGTGAATACGTGACGGAAGAGGGACTGTGGCAATCTCACAACGACAAGGGTGAGTTATTCGACGACGGCAAATTTCTTGTCCTGTGGAAAAAGACCGACAAGGGATGGAAAATGTTTCGCGACTCGTTCAGCTCAAACAGAAAGCTTAATTGATCTCGGATCATTTACATTGCAAGATCTGTCCCGTGTTTTGTCCTGCATCCTGAATTAAATAAAGAGTACTATAAATTACTATGGAGAATTTTGAAAAATTTGTTTCCCTTCACAATGAATCCGAACCGTTACTGATAGCGAACGTCTGGAACGTCCAGAGTGCTAAAGCCTTTGAAGCTGCGGGAATGAAAGCCATTGCCACCTCCAGCGCCGCCGTAGCCGAAACACTGGGTTATGGCGATGGCGAGCAGATGCCGTTTGAGGATTACTTATTTGTTATTCGCAGAATTGCTCAAAATACAAAGCTGCCGTTCTCGGTTGATCTCGAAGGTGGCTACGGAAGGGATGCAAAAACCATCGTTGAACGAATCGCGGAATTGTCGGAACTCGGAGTGGCGGGGATCAACATTGAAGACTCAGTGGTGGTGAACGGCCAAAGGACACTGCTCGAGGAAAATAAATTTTCGGATCTGTTGCATTCCATCACGACAAGCCTTGCATCGAAAGGCATCAGGATGTTCATCAACGTAAGGTCTGATGTCTACCTGCTTGGCTTACCGGACGCACTTGCCAACGCAAGCCGTCGGGTGCATTTGTATTCAGGTGCAGGCGTTCACGGAATTTTCCTTCCCTGTCTCACCGATCTCGAACACATGAGCACGCTGACAAGCCAGCTGAAACTACCACTCAACGTTATGTGCATGCCCAATCTTCCTTCATTCGGGGAGCTGAAGCGTGCGGGCGTACGTCGGATCAGCATGGGTAACTTTGTGAATGGTGAAGTTTATGCGAGAATCGGACGGATCACTGCGGACATCCTGAGCGTTGGAAATTTTTCTCCCGTGTTTCCCTGAGTCCGCGTAGACCCACAACGCCATCTGCTTACCGGGGCTAACCTGAACCCTGCACGTCGGAGAAGGCACAAGGAAAATCTACTAGATCTTCCGCAACACCATTTCGACCTCCGAGAGCCAGTCGTAGCCCTGGGCGTATAGCACGAGCGTGTTCGATTGCTCGCGTACGATGTCGAAGGTAAGTCTGTCGGAATAGCTGTAAAGGACGATCTGATTGGAGTACATGCGTACTTCCCCGCGCAGCCTCACATAGTCGCCGCGAACGATGGCGAAAGTATCGTCGTGATAGAAACGGATCTGGGTAAGGTCATTGCTTCCATCGTACCGGCTTATCAGTTCATCGAGAATAATGTTGTTATCGGAATAATATCCGTCTGACGGGCAGCTGCACGACGAGGAGCCGTGCCATTCGTAGACGATCCATTCGGTATTGCTGAGCCTCGAATTCTGAATAAAGAACTGCTCATCGCATGCGGACATCGTCAACGCAACAAGAATTACAATAAACAATCTGGAGTATCTCATACCGGGAATAAAGGAAAGATCATGCCAGAATTGCTGCTTCAAAAACAGCTCTTTTTGCATTCTCTGTGGATTGGATTTTAACTTTCGATTTTTCACCGCAGGGGCGCAGGGGAATCGCGGAGGGTAGAAAAATAGCGGGTTGCTTTTTTTATCTTCATGGAATCTGTTTCTTGCGTGGCTATATGAGGCTGGCTTTAGTTGCATTCTGCATTCTTTTATTCAGTTCTGCATACCCGCAGACGCAGGATGTCAGGCGCATAGACTCACTGAATTTGCTCTGTAGCAAGATCGAAAGATCTGATCTGAATGCTGCGGACAGCATGGCGACGCTCGTCCTGAGGGAATCGCGGGAAATTGGATATAAGAACGGTGAAGGAGGCGCACTTTCGAACCTGGCCCAGGTTCAGGTCAGGCGAGGTAACAACAAGCTCGCCGTGGAGCAGCTGTTCGCGGCACTGAAAATTTACGAAAGCCAGAAAGAATTGCAGATGAGCGAGCTGCGGGTGCACACCATGGTGCGTCTGGCCGGTGCGTTGTACTACGAACACGACTTCGAGCGGAGCCTGATCTACTTGAAAAGGGCAACCCTTCTGGCAAGGGAAAATAATTATTTCGACCTGCTCGGACTTGCTTACCGGATACGGGGCGAATGGCTATGCGAGAAAGGCTCGATCGACAGCTCCCTGTACTACTTTACCGAAGCCGCAAATATTTTTGCCCGCAGGAATGACGACATTCGGCTTGCCAGCGTGTATCTGGATATTGGAGTAAATTATTACTTCAAGGACGACCTGAGGCAGGCTATCATCTTTACAAGGAAATCGTATGAGATCTCCAGACGACTGAATATGCAGGCGGACTATGCGCCGGGGCTTCACAATATTGGCGAATATTATTTTCTGCTCGGGCAGTACAGGGAAGGACTCGTCTATCTCGACAGCTCACAGTACTACGCCGAAAAATTCCATCAATTTACATCGTTGCAGTTCACCTACGCCATAAAGGCAAAGCTGTTCACCGCGACAAAATCCCCGGATTCAGCATCTCTATATTATGAGAAACTGATCGCCATAAAGGATTCGATCCTGAACGACACCTATAAAAAAGAGCTGGCCTCCGTTCAAACCAGCCTGGATCTGTACCGCCACGAGGCCGAGAACAAGATCCTCGTAAAGGAAAAAAGCATCGCAACACTTTACCGGAACCTGGCCATTATCGGTGTAATTGCGCTGATCTCCATTCTTGGTCTCGTGCTGCTGCGCCAGCGTCTCCGCGTCCAGAATCAGGTGAAGCAAAAACTGGAGCATGAAGTTCAGGAGAGAACATCGGAGATCCTCGAGCAAAAAGCTACGATTGAAGACATGAACCTCAGGTTGCAGCTCTCCCTTCATCGCGCAAGGGTAGACCCCCATTTCGTCTTCAACGTTCTCAATTCCATACAGCATCTTGTGCTCGAGAAGAAACCGGCGGAGGCCAGCGACCATCTTGCCAGGCTGTCGCGACTCGCGCGTTATATCCTTGAAAAATCGTCTCTTGACGAAGTGACCGTCAGGGAAGAGATCACCATGCTGGAACAGTATATCCGCCTTGAGCAGCTCCGTCTGGACAACAGATTTCAATATGAGATAGAGTGCGATGTAGAGATGAGTGCCACCCTACCGGCAATGCTCATTCAACCCTACGTTGAAAACGCTATCGTTCACGGTTTTGCAAATCAGAAACGTGATGACCTTGTGCTTCGCATTTTTATCACGGAAGATCAAGGCAGTATAGTTGTCCGCATCGAAGATAACGGCAGCGGCAGGAATCACGTGCCGCGACGCGACGGCCATCAATCGATCGGAAGTTCGCTTGGTCAGCAGAGACTCGAGATCCTTTCAAAACTTCATCGTGAAACCTATCAACTGGCCATTCACGACCTGAACCCCGGCCATGCGGAAGAGCGTGGCACACAGGTCATACTCCGTATCCCGCAAAAAGCTCATCAACCCGTATCATGAAACTCACTGCTATCATTGTCGACGACGAAAGAAGAAACCGCGACCTGATGAATCAGCTGTTGTCGGTGCATTGTGAGAATGTACAGGTGCTGGCCATGTGTGAAACGGTCGACCTGGCAATCGAAGTGATCAATGCCCGTCACCCCGACATCGTATTTCTCGATGTACAGATGGGAAACGAATTCGGTTTCGATGTACTGCCATCCCTCACCCCGCCTCTCCCTTCGATCATCGTCACTACTGCACACGAGCAATATGCGATCAAGGCGTTGAAAGCGCAAGCGCTGGATTATTTGCTGAAGCCCATCGTGAGCGATGAACTAAAAAGCGCTGTCAACAAAGTGATCGCGCTAAAACAAAAAGATCAGGAAGTAAATCATTCGGCTGTTCCGTCCCCGGCCGGGAGTCATGACAGGCGCATTACCATTCCTACAGCTGAAGGGCTATTGTTCATCAAGGCCGAGAACATCATTCGTTGTGAAGCTTCCGGAGCATATACCGAGATTTTTTTAAAAGACAAAAGCAAGCTCATGACGAGCACTAACCTCGGCGAGTTTGAGAACCTTTTGCCCGAAAGCTGGGGCTTCCTGCGTGTCCATCACTCCTCGATCATCAATCTGGCAGAGGTGTCCATGTATATCAAGGGCGAAGGAGGCAAGGTGGTGATGAGCGACAAGAGCACCGTGCAGGTATCGCAAAGGAAAAAAGCCGCGTTCCTGGAAGCGATAAGGAATTTTTCCAGATTCTGACCACATGTTCATTTGATTTACGGTTTCGCCGGATGCCTGCACCTGATGGCCTGGCCCTGCACTTGTAAACCGAAAGCCCGCGCCCGTTAAAACCGGCCTTTTCACAACCTCCGATATCCCCCAGATTGACGTATACCCGCCTTGTCAATCATCAACTAACATTATGAACATTTTTACTCGGATTTGCAGCCTTGCTATCGCAGGGATCCTCTTTGCGTTTTCCGGACACGCACAACAAACTTACTATGTCAGGGCCAATGCAACTGGCAGTAACAACGGAACGTCGTGGCTACACGCATTCACGGACCTTCAAAGCGCCCTTGATGTCGCCGCAAACGGTGATCAGATCTGGGTCGCTGCGGGAACGTACAAGCCGTCGAAAGACCAGACCGGAAGTACTACGCCCACCGACGTGAGGAAAAAAGTATTTATCCTCAGCAGCGGCATAAAGCTCTATGGAGGTTTTGCCGGAACGGAATCATCCATCGCGCAAAGAAACATCGCCCTGAACCTCACCATCCTCAGTGGTGACCGACTTGGCAACGATGAAGATGCATTCGTCAACACGTCAGACAACTGTTATCACGTCGTCGCCGTGAATGCTCCTGACTCTCCCACTGTGCTGGACGGTGTTACCATCAAGGGAGGAAATTCTGACAACGGTACCTACGAAGATCTGTTCCTTGGGCAGAATTTCGGATACCTCTTCGGTGGCGGGATCTATACGCTGGATGGAACGAACTTTACGCTGTCAAATTCTATCGTCAGGGATAATAAAGCATACCACGGCGGTGGCATGTTCAATCGCCGAACCCCACCGGTGGTTTTCAACTGCGTTTTTACAAACAATAAAGCTACAAGCTACGGTGGCGCCATCCACTTCGAATATCCCACAAGCGCACCCGCAATCAGTAATACCGTCATGACCAATAATGCAGCCGAGTTCGGCAGTGCGATATTTAACCGTGGTGCTCAGACGACCATTGTCGGATCGACGATCGTGAACAATAGCGTTGCCACCAACGGCGGCACGATTTACAATGAAAATCCTTCGAGTCCGACGATCCGGAACAGCATTATCTATAAGAACTCAGGAGGCGTTCCCGTAGTCAACGAAGGCGGAGCCACAGCTACCATAACTTACACAAACATCGAAGTCGGTTACGTCGGAACGGGAAACATCAACACCGATCCGATCTTCCAGAAATTCAGCGATCCGGACGGTCCGGACAACCTGTGGCGGACCTCAGACGACGGCCTCCACCTGCGCGTGATCTCGACTTCCGCCGACGCCGGCAACAACGATTATACAGGCAGTGTCACGACAGACATTACCGGTGCCGCACGTATCCAGAATACAACGGTGGCCATGGGCGCATACGAAACGGTGCAGCCTGTCTATACGATCTACGTGAACAAGTATGCAACGGGATCGAACAACGGAACGTCGTGGACCAATGCCTTTACATCCTTGCAATCCGCGCTGGAAACCGCCGAGAATGGCGATCAGATCTGGGTTGCCGCAGGGATCTATCTCCCTTCGAAGGATGATGCCGGAAATGCGACACCGGCCAATCCAAGGAAAAAAGCTTTCATCCTGAAAAACGGCGTGAAGCTATATGGTGGATTCCTGGGCTTTGAAACATCGCTCGCCCAGCGCAATACCAGAGGAAATCAAACGATACTGAGCGGTGACCTGAATGGAGACGACCAGGCGAATTTTGCAAACATGGGCGACAACTGCTACCACGTGGTCGGAGTAGATCATCCTGATTCTCCCACGGTGCTGGATGGTGTTACGGTAAAAGGCGGAAATGCCAACAACGGTGCTTTCGAGGATCTTTTCCTTGGAGAGTACTTCGGTTATACGTATGGCGGAGGGGTATTCTCTGTCTATGGATCTGACTTTACGCTATCAAACTCTACCTTGTCGGGCAATAATGGTTACCATGGTGGCGGTTTGCTCGCCCGCGGAACACCTGCGAAAGTTATCAATTGCGTGTTCTCCGGCAACAAGTCGGCACGTGCGGGCGGAGGGATCTTTTTCGAGAACCCATCTGCTGTTCCCGTGGTGACCAACAGTGTCTTCGAAAATAATTACGCACCAGAATTTGGCGGCGCGATCTACAATCGCAAGTCAAACACGCTGATGGTGAACAATACCATTGTTAATAATAAAGCTGAAACCAACGTTAGCGCTATTTACAATGAGGCCCCTTCAAGCCCCTCGGTACAAAATACAATTATCTGGGGCAATACGGGAACCTCGATCATCTATAGCGAAGGTGGCGCAGGTGCAACGATAAGTTACTCCCTGATCCAGGGTGGATACACAGGCACCGGAAACATCAACCAGACTCCATCGTTCGCGTCCATTGGTGGCCCTGCCGGACTCGATAATGTCTGGGGTACCCAGGATGATGGACTGGCGTTGCTGAAAGGATCACCCGCTGCAGAAACCGGATTGAATGCGGCGATCATTGCGGGAATAACCACCGATGTTGTCGGTGATGCAAGGATACAGGGAGACAAGGTAAACATGGGTGCGTATGAGCGCGTGAAACAAACTGTTAACATATCGATCACAACATCACCCGTGGCCTATGATGGAAACCCGCACTATGTCACCATCTCGACATTCCCTGTCGGCGTTTCGCATACAGTCACCTACAAAAAAGGTGGATCCACACAAACGCCGATCGATGCCGGAGACTACGAAGTGCAAGTCGTGATCACAGACCCCAACTACATCGGGTACGGCATAGGCTCGCTGACGATCAGCAAGGCAGATCAGACCATCACGGTAACAGCACCTCCGGCAACCTATGTGGGCGACGTAGTGACGATCCAGGCATCAACAACTTCAGGGCTTCCCCTGACCTTCAGCAGCAGCGACACCGATGTAGCCGTGACCAATGGTAACCTGGTGACATTCCTGCAGGCAGGGACCGTTACGATCACCGTTACCCAGACTGGTAATGACAATTACAATTCCGCTTCTCAGCAGATCGCACTTGATGTTATCAGGAAGACACAAACCATCACACTTGTGGAACCGGAAACAACCTATGTTGGCGATGTCTTTGAAATTGAAGCTTCCACGACTTCGGGATTGGACTTGAC
>CBHTUB010000046.1:0-20170 GCA_966095595.1 uncultured Chryseosolibacter sp.
TACTTCGCCTTGTATTTTTTGGCAGTAAGCTGAACATCGAGATCGGTATATTCCGGTCCCAGGTAGGAGCCCTTCATGCCGTCAAGAACGTTAGGCTTCACACGCTCCTTTTCAAAATAAATATGATAGGCCGCCAGCGCTGAGCCCAACGCGCCTCCGGCATCACCTGCTGCCGGTTGTATGAAGACGTCGTCGAATAGTTTGGTGTTGTAAACTTTGCCGTTGGCCACGCAGTTGAGCGCGACACCCCCGGCCATGCAGAGATTGGATGAACCCGTCAGCCGCTTTGCTTCGCGTGCCATCCTGATCACCGCTTCTTCCGTAACTTCCTGGATCGCAAGGCCCAGGTTGCAATGATGAGCTTCAAGTTCCGCTTCTGGCTTTCTTGATTTGAAGCCGAATAGTTTCTCCCACTTGTCCTCATGCACCATACGCAATCCGGTTGCGTAGTCGAAATACTGCTGGTTCAGCCAGATGGATCCATCTTCCTTTACGTCGACCAGATGAGTCTTGATAATGTCGACATACCTTTTCACCTGCTCGGAGCCGGGAACACCATACGGAGCCAGTCCCATCAGTTTGTACTCGCCCGAGTTGACCTTAAAACCCAGGAAGTAGGTGAAAGCGGAGTAAAGAAGTCCCAGCGAGTGCGGAAATTTCAACTCTTTCAGGATGGTGATGTCTTTTCCCTTGCCGTGACATATCGACGCAGTTGCCCATTCACCGACACCATCGATTGTAAGAATAGCAGCATCGTCAAATGAGGATGGATAATAGGCACTGGCAGCATGAGAAAGATGGTGTTCCGGAAAGAGAAGCTTGACTTTTTTCCTCTCGAAATTTCCGATCTTCTCCAGCTCTTCGTGAAGTAATCGCTTGAGGAACATTTTTTCCTTCAGCCACACCGGCATTGCCGTGATAAACGAAGAAAGCCCTTTCGGGGCGAATGCATAATACGTTTCGAGCAGTCTTTCAAACTTAAGCAGCGGTTTGTCATAAAATGCAATGGCATCGAGCTGATCGAGTGTGGTCCCGCCATAGTTCAGACAAAACTTCACTGCGTTCGCGGGAAAGCCAGGATCATGCTTCTTTCTGGTAAACCTTTCTTCCTGGGCAGCGGCAACGATTTCTCCGTCCTCGATTATTGCTGCTGCGGAATCATGATAAAATGCCGAGATGCCTAAGATTTTCACAGTGTGTCTGAAGATTGAGATTGTAATTCGTTAAAAATTCAAATGACTTGTCGCAGGGATCACCGGGTGCCGGTAAAATAATTGTTCCAGCATGCCTTTTATTTTGTCAATGGCACTCTTTTTTACTGCTGTTGCGGTTTCAGGCGATGGGTGATTGTCAAGGACTATGGTCATTGGTCAATAGTCATTCGGCAATGATCAATAGTTCGGGGAAAGATGCTTGTAGCCTGAAGCCTGCAGCCTGAAGCCCTCTCCGCGACGAGGTTGGATTTAGATGCAGCGGGTTTGGCCCGTAATTTTATTATACCTGCTTGGGAAGGTGTGTAGCGAAGGACACCCCATACCCACCATAAGAAACAAATGTTTTATCTACAAAAGAAAAAATGGATCTGTTATATCTGGCAAAAGTGTTGTGGCGGAAGGCCTGGATTCTGATCGCCGTTCCTTTGATCGCTGCCTTTGCAGCGTACCTGTTTACGATGAACATGCCGAGAGTCTATTGGGCAAATACCCAAATCTCGACAGGGTTTACGACAAACGAAGAAGTCCGCCTTACTGACGAAAAATTCAATCTTCGGGATGCGGATGTCAGATTCAACAACCTGTTGAATATGATGCAATCGGGAATTGCGACAAATCTTTTGTCCTATAAGCTTTTGCTGCACGACCTTGACCCGCTTGCGATCCCCTTCAGACGCCCCGACCCGCAAGCTTATTCCCTGGACGAAAAGGAAAAAGAGCAGGTGCGCCAGCTCGTCAAGGAAAGATTGGATAATCTAAAACCGTTGTCCACCTCGGATAAGGATTTTCTACTCATTAAAAAATATCTCGAAGCCTACGGTTATAACTACGATGCTGTGATCTCAAACCTCGGCATCAACAGGATTCCCAATACAGATTATGTTCAGGTGGATTTTTCCGCCGAGAAGCCCAACCTTGCTGCTTATGCTGCAAATGCCTACACGGAAGAATTCATACGCTATAACAATTCCTTCAGGACCGCACGCAGCGGTGAATCCGTCGAGTTCCTGAAGCAGGTGGTCGACCAGAAAAAAGCAGAGCTCGACAGCAAGCTCGAGATGCAAAAACTTTTCAAGTCCAATCATAACGTGTTGGACCTGCAGGGGGAGAGTGGTGCACAGGTGGCCTTGATGGGTGATCTCGAAAATCAAAGAGACCTGGCCCGAACAAATATCCGGCGCCAGCAGCTGATGATACAACGCCTTCAGGAGGATATCAGAATGGCGAGCTCTCCGGTCTCGAATGGCGGGAACGCGAAAATCCTCGCGCTTAGGGAACGGATCAATAAGTTGAATGACCGATATATTTCCGGCGGATCGTCCAATCAACACCTGCTCGATTCCCTGGAAATTCTTCGTGAGCAGCTCCGCATCGAGACCGACAATGTCTCGAGGATGGGCACATCGCTGGCGAGTGGCGTTACCGTTGGAGATCTCCAGGCGCAATTGAAAGATGCACGCATCAACCTTCAGGTCGAGGAGGATAATCTTGCGGCCGTGGAAAGTAAGATCAGGAGCTTGCAATACAACATCTCCGGCTACGCCTCCAAGGAGGCCAGGTTGTCTGCCATACAGAAGGAGGTTGATCTGGCTTCCCAGGAATATCTGGCAGCCAATGAAAAATACAACGAGGCAAAGAATCGTATGGTCGACAGCAACCGTTTGAGTCAAGTTTTGGTTGCTGTTCCCCCGGCGGCTCCGGAAAGCTCAAAGAGACTGATCATTATCGGGCTGGCGGGGGTGACAAGTTTTGCCCTGTGTCTGTTCGTGATTGTCGGCCTCGAACTGGTAGATGGCTCGGTACGTACGCCTGATCGTTTCAAGAGATTGGTCGGGTTACCGCTCGCAGGAAGTGTCAACCGTATCGACAACAAGAACTTCAACATTCGTTCGCACTTCAATCAACAGAATGGAAACGAGGAAACGGAAATGTTCAAATCGTTGCTCAGAAAGCTGAGGCATGAGATCGAATCGTTGAACGCGAAGGTGATTCTTTTCACGAGCCCCAAGCGCAGGGAAGGCAAGACATTCATTACGTTCGCCTTGTCCTATGTCCTTAGCCTCGTGAACAAGCGAGTACTTATCATTGATACAAATTTCAAGAACAATTCCCTATCCCAGATACTGGGACGCAATCAGAACGACCTGAAAGTGCTGGACAGCAAAAAACATAAGCTTCTTACCGCCGCACAGGGATCGGCGAGGGACGGAGCTTCCCAGGAGTTCGATCATGAGAATTCGTACGACCTCATCAATCCGACAAAATACAAGAATATCTACATCGTCGGAAACGCGGGTGGTGGTACCGAGTCTCCCGCGGAGATCTTATCCGGTCGCGATTTTCAAAACCTTATTGCCGCGCTGGCCGACAGCTTTGACTATATTCTACTCGAAGGCGCTTCCCTGAACGATTACTCCGACACGAAGGAACTTGTGAAATATTGCGACAAGGTGGTTGCCGTGTTTTCTTCAGAGTCCTCTGTAAAACAATTGGATAAGGAATCTATTTATTATCTTAAGTCCCTCGGTAAGAAATTCGGCGGAGCAGTGCTGAATAAGGTTGACACAAAAGACATGAAATTATAAATACAATGAAAAAGGTCTTGATTTGGGTGATCGGGTTGTTTGTTGTCTTTGCAGCCGCCGGATTTATTTTTTACAGATTCTATTTGCCCGGTTTGGTGGCCGAGGCTATCGTGAAAGACGAGACTCCGGCCTACGTGCCTAAGTTCGTTGAATTGCGTATGAAGAAATACAAGGCACCGCTGAATAAAAGCGCCGGTGATGTGATCAGGGAAATACATGAATCGAACGTCTCGCTCGAACAGGTTCTGGAGGCGATCGACCGTACGCCACCCAGGCAGATCTACGCGGCGCTCGACGAGCTGGACAATTCAAAGCCTAAGACAACCGATGAGGTCTTCAACATAGCCAGTAAGTATGTCGCTGCCGATTTCGATATCGAGATCTTGCGTCAACCGTTCAAAGAGAACGTGGATATGTCGATGGTGAAAAGAGCGATGGGATATGCAGAAGGACACCGGAATGATGACACCATTGATCCTGAAATGGCAAAGGCCGTTGCCAAGAAGCTTCTCATTCAGAAAGAGAAGGAATATCGCCAATCTATGGCGGAGTAAGTCACCCTTTCACGGTTCAAGTCTCACTTCGGTCGATTTCACAATTTCAGATTTCATATTTCACATTGGGGTCTGAATGGAAATCAAAACCCTGAACTCCTGAATTGGAATCTGAGATCTGAAACTTGAAGCCTGAAATCCCTTGGGGTACGAAAATTTCATTGGTGGAGTAAGAGTCGAATCTAAAAGTCTACAACATTGGCAGATACGGGAAATTCCAGATTAATAGCACATGGCGCTTTCTCGCTTATGGATCGGATAGCGTCCGTGTTCTTCGGTTTCTTGAATGTTTTTTTTATGGCCAGGATGATGCCGAAAACGGAGATAGGCATCTGGATCCTTTTTACCAGCGTTACCGCAATACTCGAGATGATTCGGGTCGGGTTTATCCGAAATCCATTTATCACTTATCTGGTAAGCGCAGAGACGGAGGATAAAAAGAAAATTGTCACCGCCTCATTCCTGTTGCATTGCGCATTATCTTTTTTGATATCCGTTGTTGTCGTGGCGACGGCATCGGCACTTTCAGACTTCTGGAATTCTCCGGGACTGACTGAATTGTTTTTTGTCTATGCCGTAAACAACATCGTGTTCATCGCCTATCACCATTTTGAATATCTCCAGCAGGCACAACTTAAGTTCAAGGGGATTTTTATCAGCAATCCGTTCAGGCTCGGCCTCTTTGCGCTTTACATTATGATCCGCTTCTTCATGCAGGACACGCCTACGTTGTTCGAGCTTGCCGTTGTACAGTGTATTACTTCGGTCATCGCCTGCTTTGTCGCCTATTCGTTTGTCAGGCATAGCGTCGACATGGACCGATCTATAGATCTAAAATTGATTTGGGAATTGTTTCATTACGGAAAATATACCCTCGGTACCAATATCAGCTCGATGTTTGTGAAAAATACAGACACCTGGATGATCGGTCGCCTGGTGTCTACCGCTGGTGTCGCCATCTACAATCCCGCGATCCGTTTGTCCAATCTCGTCGAGGTTCCCACGCTTGCCATTGCGGGAGTTTTTTTTCCGCAGGTCGCTCAAAAGCTCAGGGAGAAAGGAGAGGCGGGCGTTAGGGAAGTCTATATAAAATCGGTCAGTCTCATCCTGGCGCTCACGTTACCGATGGTATTGCCGCTCTATATTTTTGCAGAACTGGCGATATCGATTGTCTTCGGGCCTGAGTATGTCGAATCAGCTCCCATTTTGAGGATAACATTATTCTATACGTTGATCATTCCATTCAACCGGCAGTTTGGGACGGTGATGGATGGCACAAAAAGGCCGAAGATCAATTTCTATCTCCTGGTACTGGTAGCAATCCTCAACCTTGCTTTCAATTTTATTTTCCTGATCAACTTCGGAGTCATCGGTTCTGCCTTCGCTACGCTCCTTGCATATTCCATTGTATTTATCCTGAATCAGATCGTGTTGTACAACATCTTCCGGATCAATACGCTTCACGTGTTCACCGGAATAATCGAGTGGTACAGGTTGGCGTGGACCACATTCAGGAGGAAACTCAAACTGGCATAGAACGGCTACCGGTGAACATTCAGCGCTGATTTCATAAAAGATGAGACGGCGGGCATGGCAATTTTATACGGCTGATGAAGAATTTCTACAATGAGCCTGAATAACACAGAAGACGATTTCGCTGAAGATTTTCCGGTAAATGATCCAGAGCCCAGGAGGGACTACAGTAATGCAGTACGCATTCTTGCGATCATTTTCGTGTGCTTTATCTACTTCGTGATCTTTCTGAAAATATTGTTTATCGCCTGATGTCGATGTATCTCAACAAGATCAAGAATTTATATCCTACGCTGATACTTGTGGCTGTTCTTACAGCAGTCTCGCTTGCGGTCACTTACGTGATTGTAAATAGCGGCGCGTCTATAGGTCCCGTGATCATCGTATCTCTCGTGGGGGTTTCACTCCTCGGCGCTGTGCTCAGGGACTACCGCACGGGCTTCTATGTTCTGCTGCTCATGGGCATTTTTATGTTTTATGTCGAACGGATATTGAGCAGCGGATTTCCCTTTGGAACGGTATATGATGGACTGGCGTTGCTAACGTTTGCTGCCGTTTTTTTGAACAACGGACAAAAGCGCGACTGGTCCCTGTTCAAAAACCCCATCACGATACTCTATCTCATTGTTACGCTTTATCAGGTGATGCAAGTGGTAAATCCATCCGCTGTGTCACGCGTGGCATGGCTTGTCGCGATGCGGAATAACACATCCATTCTGCTTTATGTGGTATGCTTTCAACTTTTCAGCACGGTGGAGGATGTAAAGAGATTTACAAAGTTCTGGATCGGACTGGCATTTCTATGCGCCGTGTATGGATTTTACCAGGAAGTCGCCGGATTGACGTCGTTCGAGCACGAGTGGGTTTACAGCAATCCCGATCGTCTCGCATTGTATTACATCTGGGGAAAGATGCGGAAGTTCTCGTTCCTTTCAGATCCATCTGCCTATGGTTTGTTCACGGCTATGGGCGCCCTTGCATTTCTTGTGCTTTCGATGGGCCCGTTCAAAACCGGTTTCAGGCTGGCGATGGCCTTTTGTGGCTTTTTTACCCTTGTGGCAATGTCTTACTCGGGTACACGCACGGCTTTCGCAATGGTCGCTGTTGGTATTGTATTTTATGTGATACTGTCGTTGAACAACAGAAAGGTCATGCTGGCGACGATCGCCGCAGGATTTTTCGGAGCGATCATTTTCTTCGGCCCATTTTACGGAGGTACGATCAACCGGATACGATCAACATTCAATCCGGATGAAGATCCTTCGATGGTGGTGCGCGATCAAAAGCGGGTGCGTCTGCAGAAGTATATCATGACTCACCCGATCGGCGGCGGCCTGTATACCACTGGTCAGAATGGTCTGAGATATTCCAGCGGTCACGAACTGGCGCAAGGCTGGGATGCCGATAGCGGATATTTGCTTATCGGTCTTGAACTTGGGTCGATCGGGCTCATATTGTTCATGGCGCTGTTCATCGCGGTGATGGTGAAAGGCATCAACAACTACTTCGCGATCAACGACCCATTGCTAAAGACGCTGTTGCTGGTCTACCTCGTGCCTTTTTTTGCTCTTTCAGTGGCGCACTATACGCAGGATGCCCTGTTCACCAAACCGATGAACCTGATCGTCATCGCAGCATATGCGGTCGTCGTGAGACTGCCGTCATTTGAAAGAAAGTTATATTCAGTTGACTTATTATAAACATTGATCCAGAAAACAGAAGATGAAGACTTTAGTTTTTTTCCTCCTGATCAGTACCATCGCGTGCGGACAAAGTATCGATTACAACAAGATCATCCTTCCGTCGGGGGCGCAGGGCGTTGACTTTGCCGAAAAGCTCGTGCAGCTTGCATGGAAGAATAATCCCGACAATGCCTATTTCATTCATCAGGAAAATGCCACCTCGTATGACGCGAAGCGTAGCGCCGTCGAGTGGCTCGACCTTGTACACTTCCAGTCGAACCTCAACGAATTTGTTTTAAACCCCGGTTCTGATCCATTAAGCCGTGGCGCCTTTTTTCCGAAATACAACGTGCGATTTGATATATCCCTTTATACGCTGTTCAATATCCCCTACAACACCAAGCAAAACAAGGAACGCCTGCTCATGGCTAAATCGCAGGTGAACTCACAAAAGCTCTTGATCAGGAACCAGGTTTTGAAGGCCTATAACGAATACCAGATGCGGGAGAAGATCTATAAGATTCAATCGCAGCTTGCACTCGATAACGAGACCTCCCATAAACTGACGGAGCAGAGATTCAAGTCCGGCGAGATCACCTTTGAGACGTATTCGACCAGTCTCACGAACTATAGCACCATCCAGCTTGCGCAGCTGGAGGCGGAAAAGGAATTCAAGAACGCAAAGCTCGATCTTGAGAAATTGATTGGAATGAGGTTGGAGGATGTGCGCTAGCAAATAGGCTGGCATCACGACAGTGGAACAAATTGCATCGATAGAGGTACCGAAGGAGAGCAAACGCCTGAATAACTTCAAGCGCATTCTGCTGTTGTGCCAGGCGAGCATCACGGTCATCATCTGTGCCTATTTCCTTTTTGAGGATCCGATCGTCAATACAGCCGCGCGTTATCTCCCGAACGACGACGGCAAGACCGTACGCTATTATCACGACCTTTTCCGGTTGGGGATCGCGGAGCTTTTGTGGCTCAGCGTAAGTATCATTATCGCGATCGGTATTTACAGCAAGTCATCATTGCTGCATCAGCTTGATGCGTTGGAGCGATGGGCCATCGGCAATCACTGGAGTGTCTCCCGATATATTGTTTTTGCGGGTGGTGTGGGTGTCATTGTTATCGCCTTTTTTGTCCTTCAACAGTTCCCCAATTCGTCGGACGAGTACGTATATGTTTATCAGGCCGAGACGTTGAGCAAGGGAAAATTATTTAATGCCGCGCCTCCGGTCGCGGAGTCGTTCAACTTCAATCACATTGCGCACAAGGACGGTATTTCCGTAGGACGATTTCCGCCGGGATGGCCTCTTGTGATGAGCCTCTTTATCTTCATCGGTCTTCCTGCCGCGCTGGCAAATCCTCTGATCGGGGTGGTAACGATGCTCGTCTTCTACCGACTGGCGATGAGAATATACAATCCCCAGGTAGCATTGTGGGGGCTCGCGCTGTTGACGTGTTCGAGTTTTTTTATTCTTAACTCTGCTTCGTTCTTTTCTCATGCATCGTGCCTGCTGGAAGCGTTGCTGATGGTTTACTTTTTATATGAATATAGGAGAACCGGCGTATGGTGGCGAGCAGTGCTTGCCGGTGCCTTTCTTGGACTGATCTTTCTCTCACGCTATTACACAGCCTTCCTGCTTTTCCTTCCATTGGCGTTTTACCTCCTTTACAAGGAAGGCACCAGGGCTTTTTTTACATTCGTCCTTATCGGCGTTGGTGCGCTGCCTTTGGTGGCGTTCTTATTCTACTACAACTACTCGATCACCGGCAATGTGCTCATGCCGGTTACCGTCTGGGCATATCATGATGAAGCGCTTGGATTTGTGAATGGACACACGTTTCCCAAGGCGGTCGAGCATATTGTTCGGCGATTGGTGATGTTCATGTATTGGGCCTCGCCGATGCTACTGTTCTTGTATTTCTTTTATCTGCTAAAGAAGACGAAGGTCAGTGAGCAGGCTTTTTCACATCCGGAAGATTACTTTTTCCTGTTGCTCATCATCGGATATATTTTTTATTATGAGATCGGCGGGAACCAGTACGGCCCGAGGTTTTATTACGAAGCCTATCCATTTCTGATACTGTTCATCCTTCATCAGGTTTTTGCACGGGGTGCCTACTGGGCGAAAGTGTTGCTGTATGCGGGACTGATCGTGATGATCATCAAAATTCCCTTGATCATGCACCGCGAGTACAAGGTTATCCGGGAAAGAACCGACGTCTACCGTCAGGTCGAAATGGCGAACTTGTCCAACGCCATTGTTATACTCAAATCGGGGACAGGTGTCATCCGTCCGATGCCCAGCGGAGATCTTACGCGTAATGATGCCGACTTTCAAAATAGCGTTTTGTATGCGGTTGACCATGATGAATTTACAGATGACCTGATGCGTCATTATAAGGACAGGTCGGTTTATGAGTATGTTCGTACGCCGGGAAGTGTCGAGGGAATGCTTATTCGCATTCGTTAACACGGGTTTCAGACGCGTACAATCAATCTGTTTTTTTAATAAATTGACAGCCATGTTCAATCTGTTCGGAAAAGGAAATGACAAGGCTGGAAAACCCGAATTCAAGTTTAGCGATCCGGAGAACAAGGCGTGTTTCACCTGCAGTCACGTGTTTAGTCGGGAAAAGCCAATTTTATATGTGGCTCATGATTCCGAAGGTGACTGGCAATTTCTCTGCGGAGAAGAAGGTCACGCTGAAGAAGATAGCAAGATCATTTCCCTGAAACAGGCGGTGGAATTAGATTCATCTATAAATGACTTGTATGAGATGCCTCTGGGAATGGGAGCGGAGAGAAGAGCGTTGAAAGAGAAATGGGTGCCGTTTCGGCTCGAATCTTAAGAAATACATATACCGGACATTTAAATGACTGCCTGGATTTTATTTCGGCTTAGTAAACACGTGAATATACGATTCCTCCGGTGTCCTCGGCGCCAGGAATGTGAACTCGTAATTGTAGTATTTCCTCAGTTCAGCATGAACGTCTTCCGGATAGAAGTTGATCACCTCCTTCGGTGAAACCGACTCGAAGATCACGACATCGTACTCGTAATTCCGAACATTCTGGCAAAACCACGCTACCTCCTTGTCGAATATCGATACCGTTTGATGAAACCACATTGGCTGGTTGATCAGGGGTGTAAATGGAACTTCATAGGCAAGTGATGTCAGCTCGCTCATGTTGAGTACCTTTACATTCGGATCTTTCATCTGCGGAAGATCTTTGATCTTTTTGATCCCGTCCAGCGTTTCTTCTGCCAGGTATAATTTCTCCATGCTCTTGTATTCCCTGGCCAGCCTGTACTTGTGTCCGGATTTCTGCTCGTTCTTATTCACCGTTACCGGGCGCTTGTCGACGACACGGGCAATATTTCGCCAATAGATGCCTGTCCACCAAAATACAACCAATGCCAGCGTGACTGCCAGATAGTGCCACCGGCTGAGGTCGATGTTCAGGCGAAGATTGCCCACGCAGTAAGCAAAGCCGAAAGCGTAGAAGAACACTTCGTTGCGCTCGGGAACGGGACTCGTCACCGGGACGATGAGTGCCTGCAGAAGGACGCCAATGCAGGTCATCGCGAAAAGAACTTCCTTCTGATCCGTGAAAAATGCCTTTCCGTCCTTCATTTTATCCAGTACAAACAAAACGATGATGAAGAGGAAGAATTTTTCGAAGTATGCCCAACCGAGAATCTCATTCAGGAAATCCATAAGCACCAATCTGGATTTGTGGGGCGCCTGTCCGTAATTGAACCAGTACAGAAAATCGTACTTCAACAATGGCAAGACGAAAATTGCAGCAATGAGAGTGAACAATCCCGTGAATACAAGCAGCTTGGTGGCGGATCGTTCGACGATGGCGTTGTACAGAAGAATGCCGTAGACCAGCATGAAACACATCCCACCGATGTCCTGTTTGGTGAAGATGGTAAAGAACGTAAAGAAGGCACCTGCGGCCAAACTCGCCCACATTTTCCATCCCTGGGCTTTCAACAGCGCATTCAATACAAACCACAACGCAACCATTTCAAAGACAAAGACCACATGGTTATACCATGGCCAGAAATTGAAGGAGACATAGGAGAAGCAGAAGACGACCACGGAGAGCAGGATCACAACGGGTTTCACATCGAACATCTTCAGGATCGAGCGGAATGTAATGACGGAGACGAGGTTGATAAAGACCTGCGCTTTGATCAGGGAAGCGAAGTATGGCCCGAAAATTTTAAAGAAAACTGCCGGAATGACCCAATACCCGTAGCCCATCGGGAGAGAATAGTCCCGAAATGGCATCTGTCCGAGATACATGCGGTATGCACCTTCCCACGACAGAAAAATATTGATGCGGTAAGGGTTGTTGAACAGAAGCGGAGCAAAGCAAAAGATCACCCCGATGATCAGCTCAAGCCCCAGAAGTTGTTTTTCGGAAAGGTTTTTAGGAAAGCTGGCCTTTCCGAGGGATCCGAAAACATCGGGGGTTTGAAAACTGCCACCTTTGGAAGTGAGTATAAATTTCCTCGTATAGTTCATGAAAAAGTTAATTACGAATTGGAATAATTATCCTGTAGTTGAAGCCGAAGAAATATCTTTTGACCATGACCGGGAGCTGACCAAAAAGCTCAATGGCTCATCGACGATTCCTCATGGTAACGGACGGTGTTACGGCGATGCTTCACTATCCCACCATGTGATCAACACGCTCCGATTCGATAAGATATTGTCATTCGACGAACAGCAGGGAATAATTACGTGCCAAAGCGGCCTCTTGCTTTCAGATTTGTTGCAGGTGATTGTACCGCGTGGCTGGTTCCTTCCGGTCACGCCGGGGACAAAGTTTATTACCGTAGGAGGAGCTGTCGCGTCCGATGTACATGGAAAGAATCATCATGTCGATGGATCTTTTTCCAGACATGTTGTCGCGATGACAGTACTCACCGGCCTCGGCCACGTTATGGAGTGCTCACCATCACAAAACACCGATCTCTTTCAGGCTACCTGTGGTGGAATGGGGTTGACCGGTCTTATCATGGTCGTGAAATTTCGCCTGAAGAAAATCGAAACATCCTATATCAAACAAAAGCAGATCAAGGCTGAGAATCTCGAGGAGGCAATGGTGTTGTTTGCCGAGTACAGCGACTATACATACTCAGTAGCGTGGATCGACTGTCTGAAAAGTGGCAGCCGGTTTGGCAGAAGCATTCTGATGCTGGGTGAGCATGCTTCGGAAAGCGAAGTGTCATCGTCGAGGAAGAAGCTGACATCGAAGAACAGATCGCTTCTGAGTGTTCCGTTCAGCTTTCCTTCATTTGTTCTGAATGAATGGTCGGTTCGTGCCTTCAACGCATTCTACTATGCGAAGAATCTCCAAAAGGTGATAGACAACACCGTACACTATGACAGCTTCTTTTATCCGCTTGATTCGATATTAAATTGGAATCGCATCTATGGCAGGCGCGGGTTTGTTCAGTACCAGTTCGTTTTGCCATTGAAGGCTAGCAGGGAAGGGCTGAAGACCATCCTGAGCCGTATCAACAAGATGGGTATGGGATCATTCCTTGCGGTGCTTAAGCTTTTTGGCGAGCAGGACGATCTGATTTCATTTCCGATGAAAGGTTATACGCTCGCACTTGATTTTCCGATGAAAGCCGGACTGATGGACTTCCTTGACGAGTTGGATGAGATCGTCGCTGACTTCGGAGGACGAATTTACCTTTCAAAAGATGCGAGAATGAAGAAGGAGATCTTCTGGGACACCTACCCAAGAGCTGCAGAGTTCAAGGCGATCCTCAAAAAATACGATCCGGACAATCGCTATATATCAAATCTATCACAGCGTTTAATGTTAAAGGACTAATGGCAAAGCATGCATTGATTCTTGGTGCAACCTCCGATATTGGACTTGCATTGGCGCGTAAGCTTGGCGATGAAGGTTACCACCTTACACTTGCCGGTCGGAATCTTGAAAAGCTTCAGGTCTTGCAGGCCGATGTCCAGATCAGGCAACGTGTTCCCGTGACGATCGCCTGTTTCGACGCCATAGATTTGAAAACACATGCCGAGTTTTATGATCGCCTCCCTGAAAAACCGGATGTCGTGGTCTGTGTGTTCGGATTGCTGGGAGATCAGCTCAAGGCGCAGACGAACTGGGAAGAATGTGAGGATATCCTCATGAGCAATTACATTGGTGCCGTATCCATCCTTAACATCGTCGCCAACGACATGGAGCAACGACGCAGCGGATGTATCGTCGGTATCAGCTCTGTGGCGGGTGAAAGAGGGCGGCAAAGCAACTATTTCTACGGCAGCGCGAAGGCCGGTTTTACCGCGTATCTCTCAGGGCTGAGAAATCGACTTTGCAGGAACAACGTGCATGTGGTCACCGTAAAACCTGGCTTTGTAAAGACGAAGATGATAGAAAACATCAGGACTCCGGGGCCGTTAACGGCTCAGCCTTCCAGGGTCGCGCACGACATTTACAACGCGATCACCAGGCGCAAGGATGTAATTTATACCTTGCCGGTCTGGCGGCCGGTGATGTTCATGATCAGGAACATACCCGAAATGATTTTCAAAAAGTTGAGCCTTTAAATGAAAGATTTACTTATTGGTTCGATGCGCTTAAATCTTTGTTAATTTTTTATGTTAACCGCCTGTATCATCAAGCTGCGGCACTTTTTTTTAACACGGATGTGGAAACAGTTAAATCACATTCATGCAATTCAAGGCACTTCAAATCACAGAGACGGAGCGTGGGAAGTTTGAGCGAAACATCGTTCAACGGGAGGTTGATGATTTGCCAAAAGGCGATGTACTTATCAATGTTCATTACTCCGCATTAAACTACAAGGATGGCCTTTCCGCTACAGGCCACAAAGGAATATCCAAATATTTCCCTCATACACCCGGTATCGAAGCAGCGGGTGTCGTGGAGCACAGTAACTCACCGAGGTTCAAGGAAGGTGATGAAGTTTTCCTGACGGGATACGATCTTGGAATGAACACATCCGGCGCATTCGCGGAATACATTCGTGTACCGGCTGACTGGGTGATGCACAAGCCGAAAGGACTCAGTTGTAAAGACTGTATGACGATCGGCACCGCAGGCTTTACAGCAGCCTATGCACTTCACAAAATGGAAGCCCTTGGTCAGGCACCGGATTATGGACCGATCGTTGTGACCGGATCGACAGGTGGCGTCGGCAGCCTGGCAGTGGCAATCCTCGCAAAGGCCGGATACGAGGTCATCGCCGTCACGGGAAAAAAAGACGTAGACAATTATTTGAAATACCTGGGAGCACAACATGTCGAACCCCGGGAGTTTCTCGATGACAATATCGGCAAGCCCTTGAGGCGGGCAATCTGGGCAGGAGCGATCGACACAGTATGCGGCAATATGCTGACAACTTTACTGAAGCGCTGCAGACGTGACGGCAACATTGTTGCCACCGGACTATTATCGTCAACCCAATTTGCAACGACGATCTATCCATTTATTCTCAACGGTGTCAATCTGCTGGGTATCGGCGCAGGGCAAACACCCATGAGCCTCCGACTAAAATTGTGGGACAAGCTCATGAACGAATGGAACGTGACGGACAAGCTTCCTGCGATCGCCCACGAAATCTCGCTGGACGACCTCAAGAACGTCTACATCGACGCAATCCTTTCGGGCCGCACAAAAGGCCGCGTTGTGGTTAACCTCAATCAGAACTGCACCGAATCACAGACCATCACAGAGATCCCTGCAGAAGCATACTTCGACAAAAGGGTATTCCTCGCGAAGAGCGCGTAAGGAAGAGTTTGTTAAAGTCATTCATAAACACGGTTGCAACGACCGTGTTTTTTTATTTTGATACCCGGCTGTCGGGCAACTCTGCGAACTTTGCGCCCCGGCGTCTCTGCGGTGAACCAACGACGTTTCAATCAAAAACACATTCGCCCCTTGAGAAACTACGCCCTCGAGCCAGGACCCTGGAAATGCCCGTTAGCTTCCAATGAGATACCTGCTGTACTTCCCGGTGATGCGCTTCACAAAATAAACCGTTATGGTCGAAGCCAGGAGTATGAAGAGATAGGAGATGATAAAGATCGGCAACGAGAAATGGACATGCACGCCTGAGATCTCGATGATCTTGCCGGAGAGGCTGATGAAGGCATAGTGAACGAAGAATATCCCGAAGCTATAGTTACCGAGAAGCTCCAGCATCGGCATATCGCGGTTCCGAAGCTTGTACATGATCATCAGGAGCATGAAGCACAATGACAAGGCTTTTAAACCATAGACATTAAATTGGATCACGCCGTTGTACAGCACATCCTCAAACCTAAGGTCCCTCGAAAACGTCATCAATTTCGAAACATCAAGAAAGGTAATGATTGCGTAAACTGTCGCGGAGATCCACAAAACCATGTTGGCATTTGTGAGGAGTTCCTGTCTGTACTTGCTCGCCCACATGCCCACGATATATATCGGAACAAAGTGAAAGTAGGCAAGCAGCGGGTTGGCATTGTGCAAAGGCCTGTAGGTGAACAAATAAAAAACGATCACTAACGGTAATCCGAATTTGTAGAATCCGTTCTTGTCGAGCGTATGCAAAAGTGGAGCTGTCAGGTAGATGAAGATGATGGCGGTAATGAACCAGAATGGCGGCATGTGAGTACCAGTGACCAGAAAATAAATGATCTGATGGGTGATAGACCGGTCATGGAAGTTTTGAGGCAGGGCCAATGATTCAAAACCCGTGTAGACCCTGATGATGATAAGTGGTATTGATATGATCAAATAAGGCAAAATAATGACCTTGAATTTCTGCTCGATGTATTTTTTGTAGTCGAAGTGGTTGTGCGACAAATGTTGAAAAAGGAAGCCACCGATGAAAAGAAACAACACAGTTCCGTTACCCTCCGATGGGTCGAAGATGGCATTGAATACCCTGCTGGTGTTCCGGTCAAAACCATGTGCATGTACCCCAACCACGAAGAGAATTGCAAGGCCGCGAAGGTTATGGATGTAGGAAAGAAATTTGCCCATCGTTCAGTGGTAGGTTGTTGTCGTTCACGATCCGTGCTATGTCTTTCGCGATGATCTCGTTTCCATTCGGAGATACGTGACAAAAGTCGATGAAGATGTAGTCGTCACCGTCGAAGCGGTCGCTCAGGTCGTAGATCCAGGAATGTTTTCGTTCGGCAATTTTCTTTTTGAGCAGCGCATAGATCGCCTGGAAATTCTTGCCGAGATCCGTGTCGAGATCGAGATGATCCGTTCTGGGTTTTCCGATAAAGGCTGCAGGTTGCAGCACGGCCACAAATTTTCCTCCGCGATTGGTCACGATCTCATGTGCAAGCTCCCAGTTCCTCATCATGATCTCGGCGATCTGCTCAGCCTTGGCAGGATTGCTCACACAATCATACGGCGAATCAGCATCATCGTTTGTTTTGTTCTTCTCCCGTGCCAGCTTCAAAATATTTTCATAGAACATGGCAGCGGCGAGCTCTTTTACCAGCGTCGCCTTTCCTGCATAAAGTTTTTGTCTGTACATGGGCACAAGCCTGTGAGCAGGCAATTCCGTGATCTCTTTTGGACATAGGAATGCGGCGTCATTCACGCCGTCGTAGAAAACTACAATGTCGGTTTTATCGCCTTTGGTGTACGCGGAGATCAACGCGTCAAGTTCCTGCCTCGTGTTGTAGGCAAGTTGTCCATGGTTGTGCACTTCGTAGTCAGGCTCCAGCGCATTGAATAAGGCCGGGATGGTATGATCGTCATCCGACCCTTCACCCCACATCGTAGATCCGCCGAAGAACCTTACCACTTTTTTTTCGACGACCTTACTTTCAGGAGCGCGATGTGTGCGCTCCCCATCATTTGAAATGGTCGTGGTCCGGGTACTGATGGCTTTTGATTTCCATCCGACAAACGGCTCGTATTCATGTTGCACGCTGAAATAATCTTTGAATACCTGGCGTGCATATTCGGGATCATCCTTGTAGTTGGGCAGGCGATCACGGTCCACTTTGTTCGCACTCCGCTTCAGGTACCACCCACACGCCAGGTTGATGATTACCAGCAACACTGCAAATGTGACGATATTTATGAGTATGATCTTAACTGCTTTCACGGTCGGATGGTCATTGGTCTTTTAGAATGGTATGTCTATTCTCCCCTGCATTGCCAGCCGGGATGATGTGCATACGAGAGATTAGCCCGCTTTTTCTGTACGTTGTCAATAGCTCAGGCATTGCATTGCTGCGAGATTTAAACGATGAGTCGATCAGAACGAATGCTGAGTGAAGCGATGCAAAAAACACGACCCACACGCCAACTACTTTTTTCATTTTTACGAAGAGATAAGATCAAGCCTTTCGGTTTTTATTTGCTGATATCAGCTATAAAAAAAGAATGCCCTACGGCAGGTGACGATACAGCTGCTTTAAGTCGAGGGAATATAACTTACCGCCCAGAAATCCAAGCTCGAGCTCGTCGACAATATATAACCGATCCATTCCGTAGAAACATATGCCGGCCTTATGGGATAGGTGATTCAAATTAACGCGGACGATTTTCCCTTTGGAGAATTTCCTTCCATTGAAATCCCTGATAATCCACAGACATTGATGGGAGAGTAGGACCAGCGTTTTTGCGTCAGGACTGATGTCCGCCGCTGTTACCCAATGATCGAGCATCGGCCCGTTACCAAGATAGATGCTGTCAACCGGGTTAATTGCATACGTGCCCGGCGTCTGTGGAAGGCGGTAGATCTTCGTATAACCGGTGAAAGGTTTTGTTCTGTTCTTTGTAAAGAGGTAAAGTGAGTCGCCGATGGCAGCAAATGCATCGACATCGAAATTCATTGCTGCGGCCGATGCCGGATAGCTCCGTTGGTCTGCGTAGTGATATTTGATGATTCCTGCGGTAATGACTTTTTCTGTGACAGAGTCCGGATCGGGTAGCTTGAGAATCTTAAGTTCACGTTTGTCGTTTTTGTTGTTGCCGAAGGCGCCGACATAAAAATTACCATCCTTGTCACATGTAAGGTCTTCCCAACCGGAGTTTGCGTGATTGAGCTGAAGGCTTCTTCTCACCGTCCCGGTAGAATCGATACAGAAGAGCATGGGCAATCCTCCATCGTTATGTGTCCATAGGTTGCCGCCTTCGGTCATTTCGAGTCCTGATGCTTCGTTGATATGCTTTGGCAGTGATCCGATCTCCTTCAGCGCCGCGCTGCCATCGATTTCCATGATGGACCCATGAGCATCCTGTGCATGCACGCAGGCACCGAAAAAGACAAGAAGGAGAACAATAGGGAGTAACTTATTGAATTTCATAAGCTACTTTTCCGGCGAATTGTTTGATTCGTTTAGTATTGAAATAGACTTCCTGATAGATCTCGTATATCTCTTCCGCGGTATTCTTCCAGCTGAAACGTTTTGCATTGTCGAGCCCTTCGCCCACGCGGTCGAGACGGTAAGTCTCGTTTGTCAGCATACGATGGATGGCGTCGGCGATCGCGGTTGTTTTTGTCGGATCGACCAATACGCCTGCTTTGCCGGCAATCTCCGGCAAACATGAAATACTCGATGTTATTACAGGCGTCCCGCAGGCCATCGCTTCAACGAGGGGCATTCCAAAGCCTTCGGATAGGGAAGGATATAGAAAGAGTGTTGCCGCATTGTAGAGCGCCGCAATATCTTCGTCGTCGATATATCCCGGAGTGATGAAGTTTTTGATCTTGTCAAGCTGCCTGAGGACGGACAACTGATCGCTGATGAACCCGGCACTTAGGCCCGGTGTTACAATCGGCAATGGATTTTCATTTTTAGAAGCATACATGGTATACGCTTCGATGAGACGCACGGCATTTTTCCTGGCAGCAGCATTGCCAAGGAATAAAATGAAACGGAGAGGAAGACTGTATTTTTTTCTCAGCTTTTCCTCGGCCGCGGGATCGTCGATGATCCTGAACCGGCTTTCGTCGATGCCATTGTAGACTACTTTGATTTTTTTAGGATCGATCTTGATTCGCTCGAGGATACGTTCCTTCTCGTAATGCGATACGGTTATGACGGTTTCGCTTTTTTGTGTTACCAGCGGCACGACCTTGCGGCGGTAGTAGTTCCCGACCTGCTGATACAATGTGTCTCTGCCCGAGATCGGATCCATGAAGATCACATCGTGCAACGTCTGAACTACCGGTACGCTGCAAAAGTACGGACGCGTATTTCCCGTGCAATGCAACAGATCGATCTTGTCGAGCTTTGCCTCGATGGGAAGGAAGATCTGTTCGAAATCTGCGAACAGTTTTCCGCCAACGGTTTTTATTTTCAGTTTTTGCGATTCTTCGAGGCATTTACGGTCGGGGCCGTTTTTCGCATAGACAATGAATTGTGTGTTGGGATTGAGTTCCCGCATTTTCCGGATGAGTTGGATGGCGGAGGTCTCGATACCGAATTTCTGTTTTCTGAAAAGACGTTGGACTTCTATTCCGATTTTCATAGGAGGTTAGGCAAAAAGGTTGAATTTATTTCCGTTGGACAAATGCGTCACGTTCCACATGCATCCGCGCCAGAACGCCTTTACGTGATCG
>CBHTUB010000047.1:0-19724 GCA_966095595.1 uncultured Chryseosolibacter sp.
CAGGAAAAACGAGATCTCTGTTTATTTTAATGTCGATGACGTATCACACGAGTTATCTTTACCAGGCGGCCGGTTTGTCGATCTGCTAACCGGGAAAGTAGTGACGGGAAACAAAATAAAGCTTGCCCCGCTTACGGCTTCGATCCTGAAAAAGCAATAGTTGATATTGACTTTTAAATGAACACACAACGCTCATTGGCTATGTTAAAATATCTTTTGTTGCTGACGTGTTTGTTGAACATGTGTCATGTTACGGCACAGAACAAGCCGGTCATCGCGTCTATCGCATATTTGCGCAACCACTCCGAATCGCCTGAGCTGTATTTGACGAAGAAGTTTTCTACTTACGATGTCGTACTTCTCGGTGAAGACCACGCAGTAAGTAACAACCTTTCCTTCGTAGAAAAGATGATACCGCTATTGTATGCAGCAGGTGTGCGGAATCTTGGGATGGAATTCGGATCGGTTGAAATGCAAGGGAAAGTCGATTCGCTCATGACTGCTCCGGGGTATAATGAGCAGCTCGTCCGCGATATCATGTATTTTCACAACGCCGCATGGCCCTACGTTGAATACATGGAGGTATACAGGGCTGTCTGGAAGTTTAATGGAACTCTCACGAAGAAGCAGAAGAAATTTCGGATCCTGCACTTGAGCTATCAATATGACTGGAGTGATTTCACCGGCGAGATAACACCGGAAAAACGTCGAAAGGTATTTCATAGGGGAGGCGATGAGTTTTGGGCGAAGCGTGTTAAGGACGAAGTGATTGGCCGCAAGGAGAAGATCTTATGTCTGGTAGGTGTGCCGCATGCGTTCACCCGTTATCATCAGGGATATATTAATAAAACGTATCTATGTAAATTCGATAGCACTCAGTTCGGTCAGCATCTTTTTAAGGAATTTCCGAAGAAAGTATTCTCGATTTTGCTCAACGTACCACTGATGTCCAGGTCAGGAAATACATATGCGGGGCCGGGGAACGGAGCGATTGATCTTGTTGTGCATAACCTGAACAACAAACCTGCGGGATTCGATCTTCTCGGTACGCCGATGGGCGACTTGCCGGATTCAAGCATGTTCACTGTGTGTCATGAAGGCTTCAGACTAAAGGATTTTTTTGACGGTTACATTTTTCTGGGACCGACAAAGGAAATGCGGGGCGCCGCGGTGGACGAGCAGTTCTATGTTAACCGGTCTTCCCAGGAAGTGCTTCGCCGGCAGCCTGATCCCTATTGGTTCAAGGCAGACACGATGGATGAGTTGCTCGGGAAGATCCGTAACTATGCTGACCTGGAAATGCGATACAGGGGTTTGCAAAAGCCAAGCTTTCCAACCGTTTCTTCCGGATATATTCAGCACTTCGGTAATTTTTCATCGAAATACGTGAATTCCCGCAATGTAGACGTATGGCTTCCAGAAAGCTATTCACCAGAAAAGAAGTATGCAGTGCTCTACATGCACGACGGTCAGATGTTGTTCGACAGCACGAAGACGTGGAACCACAGTGCGTGGGATGCCGACGATGCTGCTGCAAAACTGATTGCTGAAAAAAAGCTGCGTGATGTTATTATCGTCGGAATTTGGAATGATGGTGTTAATCGCCACATTGAATATTTTCCGGAGAAACCATTCAAGCTTTTAAGTAAGCAACAGCAGGATTCACTCTTCACGGCAGGAAGCCCGGGCGGTGCATCATTGTTTGCAAAACCGGAGTTACGATCAGATGATTATCTTAAATTCATTGTAACGGAATTGAAGCCATTCATCGATCGCGCCTTTTCCACAGAGTCTGATCGTGACAATACTTTTGTGGCAGGAAGCAGCATGGGAGGATTGATCTCACTATATGCTATTTGCGAGTATCCCCAGGTCTTTGGAGGCGCCGCATGTCTAAGCACACACTGGCCCGGAGTATTCGCAAGAGAACGCAATCCTATTCCGCCGAGATTTTTCGAATACATGCGTGAACACTTGCCTGATCCACGCACGCACAAGATCTATTTCGACTTCGGTGATCAGACACTGGACGCCCTATACCCTCCGTTGCAAGAGCTCGCCGACAAGGTGATGGAATCAAGGGGATTTACATCTGCGAGCTGGCAGACGAGATTTTTTCCCGGCGACGAGCACAGTGAACATGCCTGGAAACGTCGGCTGCACATACCTCTTCAATTTTTACTCGCCAGATAATGGTCCCGAGAACATGAAGATGCGAACGCATCTGTAAACTGCTAATATGTATTGTTTTGCCTACAGAAATTGACGCGGCGTATCTTCCAGGGGATGTATGATCACGTTTCAGGTCAACAATAAACGTCGTTTTAAATTATGATATATCGTGAGTGACTGGTTAGCCTCTTGTTTGTGTTACGTTGCAATTTTATATTTGCCATCGAACAGATGAACACAAAAAACCAGGGCACCTTCTTTTCTTAAAATCCTTTCTGGTGTTCAGTGCATGATGGAAATGAAATTCTTGAATCTCCCGTATTGTGCATTCAGCGTGTGAAATACAGGCGCATCAGTATAGTTTGAGATCACGAAACACGGATTCGTTTGTAGTCTAATTTGCGTATAACAATACCGTTGTTACCGCCAACACAAATCTGCTGATGTATTTCCTTGTGACTTCAGTGAAAACTTTGATGTATTTTTTTTTGAGCGTTTGAGATTTAAATAAATCACTTTTAGTGCATGCAAATGACGCGAGTCAGACTAACGGTCTGACTCGCCAGTCTGGATAGTCAACTGAATTCTTCATGCACGTATCCATTCTGATTCTTTGCTGACCTTTTATCAAGCTACAATCCTGTAGTGATTGCACTAATGCATTTGCATTGGTCAGTGCTAACTATTGTCTTCTCCAAATCCATTTGCCTATGAATTAAACACTAAGCACATCAACCCCGGGATGCTTGGAACTTATAATAAACTTAAAAATCAGACCAAATGATTAATGCTGTTTTTAACTGGGTCGGTACACTGACTCAGCTTGTTCGCACGGTCCAACTCTCCTCCGCGGACAGACTAAGATCGATGCTTACTATTACATGTGTTGCAATGCTATTTTGCTACGGTGATCTCTATGCTCAGGTAACCAGGACGAGATGGAAGGCTGTTGTTGATAATCCTACGTCGAATGATTCGCGTGGCCGCTTTGAATTGTATGCCACTGCCAATGGGTCTGAGACACTGGTAAGCTCAGATTTTTCCGTAAAGGGAATTGACTTCTCGACGATCCGGATCAACGAAAATCCGGACTATATGAGATGGCAGTCAGATATTTATTGGGATAACGTAACGTACGACCCATTCTCGGGAGCACCAGATAAAATTACTCAGAATTATAAATTCCTGTGGCGTGATGGACAATGTATGGGCGATCAAAGCATCCAGTGTCGGGGTGACCTGGCAAAGGTCAAATCGCTTAATGCAAACATGATCCGGGTATACGGCTTTACGAGCCGGTTAAAGCCCGTCCGACAGTCTGATTACACACCATATATCCCTGCTATTAGGGATATGGACAATTCTAATTTGGTTGCGCGTGTCACACATAAGGAATTTTTGGATGAATGCGCGAAAAATGGACTCTATGTAATGGTCGGGTTGTATTTCAGCGAGGCATTTTGGGATAAGAATTTGTGGGATCAACACTACTCAAATGAAGCGCTTAATAATGAGGTTGCATGGTATGATAGAATATACACGGAAGTTGTGCAGGAAGTTGGAAATCACCCTGCCGTGATGGGCTTTTGCATCTCCAATGAAGAGGATACTCCCGACCGGATTTATCAGGATAAGACACAGGCCGACTTTTTTTGGAAGCAGGTAAAAGGCATTTCAGCTGTGGTCAAAGCATATGCACCTGATAAGCTTTGTGGAATGGCATTTACCGATAAGGCTGTATACAATCTGAAGGCAGGCAGTTATATGAGTTTTACACCCAATATCGACTTTTGGGGTGTCAATTGTTACAGGACAAGCGAAAGTCAGATGGATGATTTGTTTTTCGAGGATTCAAGCACGGGTTTGGGTTTTAGCAATCTATCGTCGTCGGCAAAGAAACCCGTGTTGCTAACTGAATTCGGCTTCAATCAGACTTCAAGGACGATCAATGATGGGTCTTGCGAGGGGGTGCGATCTATTACTGACCAGGACGAGACCGTTACCAGACGCGTGGCCTGGCTTGCCAGCAGTTTGGGTGGTCTTTTTATCCAGCCACAAGCTACGAGGAGATATAAAATGTGCCCCGGTATGTTCTATTTTGAATTTTCGGATGAATGGTACAAATCTACACAAATGGATGGCAGACCTTGTGTAACCAATCCAGCTGCCGAATGGATTGGCGCCTACGAGAGTTCACCGCTATGGCCCAACGGCAGTGGATGGATAGATGAGGGAGGTTTTGGTATTTTTTCAGCCTCAAGGGCGGATGGAGTGGCCAACAGTGCCCCAACGATTGTTAACTCGAGCGGTCCGAATTGGACTTACTTTGGCCCTGATCCGAAATACGATAAGCTTGCGCCAGGAACAAATGGCACATCACGCCATCATCTTGTTGATGGCATACGTGACTTGTATGGAAGGCTACCCAACAATGCGTCTCTGCTTGCCAGCTATAAGTTTGACGGTAATGCCAATGACAACAGTGGGAACAATCGTCATGGCACTTTACATGGTAGCCTTTCGTTAACAATGGATCGTTTCGGCTTTCCAAATCGTGCCTACTACTTTGTTGGTGCCGATGATATAATCGACCTTCCCATTTCTCAATCCCTCGGTAATTCTTTCACTTTTACAGCTTGGGTACGTCCTGATGATAATTATGGTGAACGGGCTATTATCGGTAGCACTGATGCCTACATCTCCATGAAAAGCGGCAATCAGTATGTTGCTACCCGCAAGCTTATAGGTTCGGGGATCGGCACTTCCTGGGGAGGAACCGATGCCGAATTATATGAATGGACGCACCTTGCTTTAACAGGAGATGGAACAACTTTGACATTGTACATTGATGGCAAGCCTCAAAATACGTATTCGGGCAGCCTGGCCGCTAATTGGGAGAAACTGACCATCGGCAAGCTCATCACGGTAGATGGAGGGATCTACGGATGGAGAGGCAAGATTGATGATGTAAATATTTATAAAGGGAAGTTGTCAGACACGGAGATTGCATCATTGTCGGCTGATCGTCCTCTGGTACGTTATCTCTTCAATTCCGACGCAAATCAGAAAGCGCGTGATGAAAGTGGTAATGACCTCGATGCCAATTTATTATGGGACCCCACGCCAACGCAGGACCGTTTTGGTGCCGCGAACGGGGCGTACAGTTTTGACGGTATCAACGATCAGATTTATCAACCTTCTTTGCCTGCTTTGGGCTTTGAGTATTCAATTACAGCGTGGGTTTATCGTAATGATGAAGTAGCCTTCAGGCGTGAAATTCTTTCGGGTGGCGCAGATGCCCCTCTAACCGGTTACTTTCTTAACACGACCTCCGGCGATTACAATGCTGATTTATCGCACACTAAAGGTCCTGCCGGCACCGCTCCTGGATTTTATTCTGGTGTTGGCCGGTGGGTACATCTCGCATTCAATGCACGTGGTGGCTCTGTTGAGCTATACGTCAATGGTGTGCTCCGGGATGCGAAGCTGATGTCGCCTGACATCAGTGCCGGTCCACTATCGATCGGCAAAATATATTCCTCATGGACGGAACCACAGCCCTGGAAAGGCAAGATCGACGAAGTAACAATTTACAAAAGGCCGCTTTTTCCATCAGAAATAGCAGGGCTGGCTGCGGATCGATTGGTCGCAGTGCCGGTCGCCAGCTACAAGTTCGACGGCAATGCCAACGACAACAGTGGAAATAATTTGAATGGTACGGTCACCGGCGCAACACTGACGACAGATCGGTTCGGCTTCCCGAACAGCGCGTATCAGTTCGATGGCGATGATGTTATCACGACTCCAAATCTTCCCGCACTTGGTGGCGCGTATTCTCTCTCTGCATGGGTACTTGCTTACGATAATAACACCAGCAGACGTGAGATCATCTCCGGCGGTTCAGAGAGTACCAGCAATGGATACTATGTTTACAGGAGCAATCAGTATCACACTGACATTTCCGCTATTTACGGACCTGTTGGGACTGCCGGTGCAGAATCGCTCGAATGGGCGCACATTGCTGTCGTAAGCAACGGAACGACTCTTAAACTATACGTTGACGGCATGCTCCAAAATACGACCCCCACCAGTGCGAATATTAGTCAAGGCCCGTTAAGTATCGGCAGTTCGTTCTTCTCAAACTCAGGATCCGGTAAATGGGTAGGTAAGATCGACGATGTGACCATTTACAAAGGATTGTTGAGCGCGGAAGACATAGCAGCAATTTCATCAGATCGCCCGGTGGTGCGTTATCTGTTCAATGCCAATAATATTGACGAAAGTGGTAACAACCGGCATGCTGTCATATCTGGAGCATCTCCATCTACAGATCGTTTCGGCAATATCAACCTTTCCTACAACTTTGATGGGGTCAATGATTACGCCAGTTGTAATTACATACCGGCGCTCGGTAGCGAATATTCCATCACCACGTGGGTATATTATGATGAGGTGATCGCGGACAGAAGAGAGATACTCTCTGGTGGTCAGACATCAACTAATAACGGTTACTTCCTTTACAAATTCGGGAATTCGTATCGCACTGATTTAACGAATACTACTGGTGTGGTGAACTTCCCCGGAAATGTATCATCCAGATGGCTACACGTTGCTGTTGTAGCTCGCCGTAACACCGTTGATCTTTACGTGGATGGCAAGCTTCAATCCGCGCAAATGTCGCCCAACATCAGCGCTGGCCCGCTTTCGATCGGTAGAGCATTCTACAATTTTGCCGACTCAAAATACTGGAAAGGCAGGATCGATGACGTGACGATTCACAAGAGACCGCTGTCAGGTTCGGAGGTCGCAAAACTTGCGTCGGATCGTCCTGTTAGCGCGGCGCGAACTGCCGCAGTCGAAGAAAGCGTAAGCAACGTCGAAGAAGTCGAAGTGGGCAAAGAGCTGAGCTTCTACCCTAACCCGACAAAAGGTGAAGTGCTGGTTTCCTACAAAAACGGAAAAGTTTCTGACCTGAACATTCAGGTGATGGATATTATGGGATCAGTTCTGGTGAACGTAAATACAACAGATAAGGAGAGGGAGCAAGGATTTGTCACCATCAACCTCAAGGATACACATAGGTTGAATTCCGGCGTCTACCTGCTCAGGTTCGTTGGCGGAAACAAGCACCTTGGCACGAAACGTATTGTACTCGAATAACCTTGATATTTATCAATTGATCGATGATGTCCTTTAACGCGATGTATTATACTGAAACGAACGTTGATGTTCATCGGGTCTTCGGTGTGGCAATGCGCAATGGACTTCAATTGCCTCATTTTCCACATTGATCATTGAAAATTAATAATGCGATGGCGGGTCACCTGGTCCGTCATCGCTCTTCGAGAGTCAGGTATTTATTTAATTCGTCAAACAGCAGATAGCCGCCGCGATCAAAAAAGTATCGGAGGCGCTGGAAAAGAATTCAAGTCGTTCGTTTTGCTGGCGCAGAGAACATTTTGCGCTGGAAAGACCTGACGCAAATATCGAAACGTCAGGTCACAAGAAGAAACCCGAGTTCAAAAAAAAACTCCCCGAACAATTCCGGCGGAGTTTTTTTGTATATAGAGAGGTGGAAAAAATTGATTAGTACTATTACGGTTGAGTTTGCATCACAGAATGCTTTGATGCATTTTCCATTTCGGCCTTCTGACTCAGCACTTCTATAGCCGATTGCAAGTCGAACGATGTAGAATAGATGTAGCTCTTGCTTGCTGTGTCGTATTCTATGAATGCACCGATTTTTCGCATGTCGCTCAAGTAGATGTAAAGCATCCGTTCTGAGATGTTGAGCACACCCGCAAACTCTTTTGGTGTTCCTGTTCTCCGGTTTTTGATCAGATGGTCCAACTGGCCAAGGATGAAAGCATACTTAAATAGCGGCATAGTGATAGGTTTTTCGTTTATACTTTATTTTATACCCGATCCTGTTTTGGGGATCGTTCGCATCTTACCCAAACTATATGCCGGAATAAAATTATGCACAGGAAAGGTAAATTGGCCATTTTTCCTGCTGTGATGGTCTCTGGTGATACTATATTTCGTTACCTTATCAACTGTATTTCGTGTTCAGTCGGAACGGCGAGTATCCGGATCTTTTTCTGGCGTGCGCAGGAACTAAGATTGCCCACAATTATTTTTGACAGGAGATAAACCGTATCGTTGGCAATTTGGATGACCTCAATTTTCGAATTATCTGAAGATATTTTTTTCTGCCACCATCTTCTTATATTCGGGAAGTATCTTTTCATAAAGAGCTTCATCGGCTTTCTTTAGTGTATTCATCAATCCACCGATACCGGAGTCTTTCAGGCTCACCCGTTGTGCTTTGATTTCTTCCATTTTCTTTCGAATGGTACCTTCCAGTTTGAGTAGTTCGCGTTCAGTCATACGAAGTTTTTTTAGTTGATGAAATGTCAGTATGGCGAAGGTCCGAAAAACCTCTGATAATTATTTGAAGAACTGCGCATCATCTGATCCGCAGCCTTGACGACCTGAAAACCAGCAATAAAAAAAGAGCCTGATGGTTGATCAGGCCCCCTTACTCTTGAGAGGTCTTTAAGATGACTGATACCTACGCGTCAGCGGCAGTTTCCACCATGCTTTCCTCAGCAAGTTGAATGTCTGATGCGCTGTCCTTCGCTGAAGATACAGGTCGCACTTTTTTTCCGGTTTTGTCGACAATTTTCTCAAGCGCTGCAACTGCTTCCTGAACTGGTTTTAACTTCGCCAATAGGTCGCTCTCTTCTTCTTTGAGCCTGCGCAATGCATCCGTGACGGCATTTTCCTTTGCAATCATTTCCTTAGCCATACTTTGATTCTCTTTATTTTAAGGTTCTAATTTCCGGCAAGTTATATCATTTCGATTGTCATCTTTTGTCGACATCCGACGGTCACGTATGCCCGATACTCAATGCGTTGTCTGTGAAATGGTTATAGAGACAGTTGCCGCCGAAATATTTGCCCTTATCGACTTCCCGGGACATTTCGCGGGATCGTCACGAATTTCCGATTTGTAACCTGATTGTAATTTGTTTTTTCCTCAAAGGCCTTATATTTGTCACCGGTCAGAGTTTTATAGAGAGGGTCTTTTCTCTGATCAGCCCCGGTTTCGCCGGGGCTTTTTGTTTGATCACAGTATGGGACCGGTTTCGGATGCAACAACTCCGAATTTTTCTAATCCGTCGAAGCTATGTTGTCTGCCTTCTCCCTTTCCGGTTGCTCGCCTTCTTTATGGGGAGAGACAATTAAATAATCGTCCATTTCAATCGCTACGATTATGACGGTATATCGTTACGAACTACGAAATATAGCCTGCAGCGATGTCCTAACTGCAAATGGGCAACATTATTACGGCAAAGTATTTGGTTCCCGTGAACGCATTGACCTGTCAACAGGAGAAACTTTCCTCATTAATTATTGAATGAAATGATTAGCAAAGTTGCATACAAATGGTGCGCGAAGGCGCTCATGATTTCGGTTTTTTTGTTCGCCGATGACCTTTTCGCTCAGCAAAACAAAGAGATCGATAGTCTCGAAAACCTTCTGGGGAAACTTCCCGGCGATACGAACAAAATTAAAATCTTGATTAAACTTAGCCGCCAGTACCAGAATCACTCAGGTCAGAAAAGTGTGGATCTGGCACATGATGCCATTGAACTATCCGGGCAACTTCATGAGGAGACGTTTTTGGCTCGCAGTTATCAGACACTTGGAATGGCGTACTGCATTGTCGGTAATCAGGATTCTTCAATATGGGCCTTTGAACAGACAGTCGTGCTCGCCGAGGGAATGAAGCGTTATAAAATGGTTAGTGAAACCTATATTAATATGGGCATTGCTTACGGGCAGCAGTCTAAATACGATAAAGCGTTGAAGTGCTATTATAAAAGCCTGGAAATAGCAGAAAAGAACTTGATCAACGTGCGGAAAGAGTCCATATACGGTAACATCTCAAATTTATATCGTGATATGCACGATGTTCAGGCTGCTGCGCACTTTGATACACTTACACTGCTTGAAGCTGATAGGCGGCAGGCAAATGATAATTTTAAATTTTTGGTACTCGGTAATCATGCCGGAACTCTTAGGGACTTGCGCAAGCTAAAGGAAGCCCGAAAACTTATTCTTGAATGCCTCGAGTATCACATGAAAACCGGTGATAAATTCTATTTATCCAATCACTATGAAACACTCGGCAGCATAGGATTCCTGGAAAAGAAATTTGACGAGGCCAGTATCAGCTATCGTAAGTCGCTGGCTCTTAAACAGGAAGTCGGCAACCTCGCTGGGATGGCCATGATTTATGAACGTTTGGCGGCCACGGAGTTCGCAAGACGGCAGTTTAACAGCGCAAGGGAATTTGCCGCAAAAGCTTTTGGCCTCTCGGATTCGCTCAAACTCAGGGAAATAAAGCGCGATGCAGCTAAAGTGATGATGATGATTGCGCTCTTCGAAAAGAAATTGTCGGATGCGAGATATTATGACAGCTTGTTTGTTGCCACCCAGTATGATCTTAACCTTCAGGAGCAGTCCCGGATTGTTGCCGAACTTAACGCAAAGTATGAATATGAAAAGAAGGAGAAGGAAAATCAGCTACTCAAATTGAACCACCTGGAGCAGAGCGCAGAGTTGGCAAGACAACGTTACACTATCCTATTGATCGGCGTAATTTTGATCGCCGTAACAATCCTGCTGATTGTCGTCTATAGAAGCCGGTACATATTTAAAAAGACAAATGCGCTACTGAGTACAACAAATAAGGCCGTTCAAGCCCAGCGTGAAGAGATATTAATACAAAAGGAGCAACTCGCCGGTCAGATGCTGGAATTGAAAAAAACGCAGTCGCAGCTTATTCAAGCTGAGAAAATGGCGTCTCTCGGACAGATGACTTCCGGAATTGCACATGAGATCAACAATCCTTTGAATTTTATTGCCGGAGGTGTTGAAGCCCTGAAACATCCGGTGGAGCGATTGATCAGCGCAGCCAAAGGTGGTTCTAAGCTATCTCCCGACGAAATTATAGAACTTGAAGCCTGCACCAAAAGAATGGCAGCTGTTATCGACAATGGCGTTCGTCGTGTTCATGGGATCATAACGAGCCTTCGCACCTTCTCTAGCCCGCAGGGTGCCATCACCACGGTCAACATAACCGAAATACTCGATATGGCGCTCACCCTTTTAAACAACAAGATAGTCGATTCGCAGGTGATTGTTGTAAAAAACTACGACGTTGGACGCCCTATCGTAAAGGGAAATTCCTCCGAGTTAAGTCAGGTGTTCACTAACATTATTGACAATGCAATCCAGGCAATGACAGATACCGCCAGAGTGCGCCAACTGACCTTAGGGCTCGCGATAGACAGTGAAAATATTGCTGTAACTGTTGCCGATACAGGCTCAGGTATTGCGCCTGAAATACAGAGCAAGATTATGGAACCTTTCTTTACAACCAAAGGCGTCGGCAAGGGCACGGGTCTCGGACTCTCCATCAGCTACAACATCATTAAGAACCACCAGGGGCAGATTGCCTTCACCAGTGAACTGTACGTAGGCTCGAAATTTACAATCAGCCTCAAGATATTCGACGACAGCAAGGAAATCGATGCTACTTCTGCACGCGCTTAATCATTGCGCAGCATCTTTCATCACCCGCCAGGAGACCTGGACCGGAACCGTGTTTCAGTTATCATTCTCGTAACGGGAAATTTCATTTTTGGCACACTGATTGGCAGCAGCATTTAGAAAAGTGACTTATGAAATTAATGGACATGTCGGTTTCGGGCCTTATCGCATCGATGCTAAGTCTTATATTAACAGGTCTCGCCGTGCTTTTCATTGTATGGTATCTGGTGTCTGGAAACAGCGAGATTGTGAAAGAGATCCGGCAGCTGAAGAACAGGCGAAAAGTTAAAAAACGGACTGTGTCAATTCACAAATCGGATGATGCGGGCAGGAGCTGAATCTACGCCGATCTTATTCCATAGCATGTTATGAAATACACCTTGCTTTATATCGACGACGAGATCGATAACCTCGATGTATTTAAGACGGTATTTCGTCATGAATACTATGTCATGACCGCCGAATCGGCGAAAACTGCGCTTCATATACTTCGCCAGTCGCCTGTTCACCTTATTATTTCGGATTATCGGATGCCTGAAATGAATGGGATCGACTTTTTCAAAGAGATTCAGGCGGAATTTCCGGATATTAATCGTGTTCTCCTGACTGCCTACAATGAAACCGATGTTCTCGTAAGATCGATCAATGAGGCGAAAATATTCGGCTTTGTTTCAAAGCCATGGAAGAAGGACGAGTTAAAAGCGGTTATCGGAAGCGCCCTGGACAATTACGAGCTCACGCAGCGGAACAAAGAACTGGTTGAGAGTCTAACAGTGTCCAATCAACAGCTTAAAAAAGCGAATGAAGAAGTAAAGGTTCTCAAAGGACTGCTCGAAGCGGAAAATGCCTTTCTGCGGCGAGAGATCGAAGCAAACCATGACATTTCCTCAATTATTGGGAAGAGTAAGTCGTTAAAGGGCGTTCTCGGCAAAATCGAGCAAGTCGCCGGAATTACGACTACCGTGCTGATACTGGGCGAAACCGGAACCGGTAAGGAACTGGTTGCGCGTTCCATTCATAAGCTAAGTCCCCGGTGCGATAAACCCTTTGTTAAATTGAATTGTGCTGCCTTGCCTTCATCTCTTGTGGAAAGTGAATTATTCGGACATGAAAAGGGAGCGTTTACCGGGGCTTTACAGAATAAGATCGGTATGTTTGAAATCGCCGACGGTGGTACAATATTTCTCGATGAGATAGGCGAAACGCCGATCGACATTCAGGGAAAGTTGCTACGCGTATTGCAGGAAGGGGAATTCTACAAAGTCGGTGGGAGTGAGCCATTGTCTGTTGACGTAAGAGTGATCGCAGCCACCAATCGCATGCTTAAAAGAGAAGTAGACAACGGTACCTTTCGTGCAGATTTGTTTTATCGGTTGAATGTTTTTCCCATCTACGTTCCACCATTGCGGGAAAGAACGGAAGACATTCGGCCACTTGTCGGACATTTTGTATTAAAGCTCCAGAAAAAGCTCGGTATAGTTATCGATTGTATTCCGGATAATGCTTACAAGATCTTGATCAATCATTCCTGGCCTGGAAATATTCGGGAATTGGAAGCGGTCATAGAACGCGCGATGATATTGAGTTCTGATGGTGTGCTGGATCTCTCTGCCAGGGACGCATTCGATCCCGGTAGCTGGCCGAAGGAAAATGTTCCGCTGCCGCCAGAGATAATCTCCCTTCATGAGTTCGAGAAACAATACATCACCAGCGTTTTGGCAAAAGTGAATTGGAAGATCTCGGGCAAAAACGGCGCAGCTGAAATTCTGCAATTGAACCACAACACACTTCGATCCAAGATGCACAAGCTGGGTATCCGGTTCAGATGACTAAAACCTCAATTTGAACCGCGATCAACGCGGCCCTCAAACGCGCGGGAAACTTTTCGGGATTAAAGATCCCGTGATGCAATGCCGACAGTTGACGCTAATCTACCCGGGACCTCAAGCTTGTAGCCTTTACCGTGGATATTCGTAATGCGCAACTCGGGATCAGGGCTTAATTTCTTTCTCAGCTTTGAAATGAACATATCCAGGCTACGTCCCGTGATAACGCCTTCATCCGTCCAGATTTTCTGAATGAGGTCTTCCCGGGTTGTCAGCTGATTGAAATTCCGGTTTAGCAGTTCCAGTACCCGGCATTCCTTGTCCGTCAACACAATGATTTGATCGCCGCTTAACAGACGTTGATTGGGGGCATCAAAAATTAGTTTGCCGATGGCGGGAAGATCCCCGGTGCCATCGTTTGTTGACGAGCGCTCCGATGTGTTGTCAGTGGCGGAGATTTGCTTTCGCGCGGGACCCATCAAAAGCCATGCACCGGCAACGAACAGAAAGAAGCTGGCAACAAGACTTGACGTTGAGTATGCAGACGATGTGTTAAAATCCGCGAAGGCAATTTGTATGTTGTAGCATCCTTCCGGCTGGGTTCTGCCTTTACATGGTCGAATGTCGTTCTCCGTCGGGCTCACCTGAAATCCATACACGATCTCCGGCTCATTACACTTATGAACGGTTACCGTATAGTCCAATGGTAATCCAGTCTTTGAAAGAAATCGCTGGCTGAGCATCACAAGGGTATCGGGCTGGAAAGCAAAGGCATCTTCAAAGGCCAGCAAGAAAACACCATCCGAGATCTCTGTCACAGGCAACACCCGGGAAGTAGAGTCACCCGCGCGAAGCAGCAAGTGGTGGCCTATTTCCCGGATTGTCAGGTTGACCCGTTTTGCGAGTAAATCAGTCTTTGAGTGTTGGGTAAACGATGTTGCCGTTAAAAAAATGGCAATGGCTATTGATCCAATACCTGAAAATGTCGCAAACCGGCTGTCGATAATTGACTTGAAATAAGAATTTACACGCATTTACATTCGTTTTACAATCCGTTTACAATTATTTCCGACGTGGCGACGTACGTTCGGGTACATAAAATTAAAACAATATTCTCTATGATCCCTTTCAAAAAATCGCACGCGCTGCTCTTGATACTTGTAACGTTGATTGTGTCACCCGCGTTCGCCCAACCTTTTTTAGGCGTGGACCCCTGGCCTGAATCCGAAAGAGCAAAAAATGTCAGGCAGGACAACGAATATGTGGTGAACGACAAAGCTGTCGATAACTATTTTTACAATCCGCTGGTGTTGGACGGCAAAGCTCTTGACTACAACAAATTTTCCATACAGACAAGTGGCGAGCTCACATTGATCAAAGGCTTGTCGGCTACAGGCAAGGTGATACAGATCCCATTCTACGTTTACCTCAGAAGGAACGGCACCATCGTAAACGTGCCCGGCGAAGAAAGATCAAAAGTGAAATATATGAAGATAGAGATATCGACAATATTGGAGCACGCCAGGGAAGGCGACCATCTGATCATAGAACCGGCGAACGAGGAAGACTGGCAAGCCAAACGTATTTTGAAATTGCTCGATGGCGATTGTTGAACACCAGGCTGTAACTTTACATCTCATCGTTATCGGCAAAGTTGCTCCTTCGGATCTCCGGAGGGGCTTTTGTCGTTCGTAAAAGAATAGACTCAGGTAAATATCCGATTGAAAATTCAGTGGTAAAATGTAAGAAATGAGGTTGATGCGATAAATATGGCATGATCTCAATTTGTATTTTGCAATACTTCTTGCTGGAGTGAAAAGACAAAATGTCCCATAGGAACATGCTTTACAGGTCAGGGCGATTTAATGCCATTGATACTTTTTTGTCAGTGGTGTTGCTTTTTGCCTTGCGATCCGTCGCCGCGCAGGATTACGATCAGGCATTCATTAAGAAAGAAAAATTGGAACCGCCCGGTACAAGTCTCCTTCGTGACGGAGCGTATATGGACGAAACCGAGATCACCAATATCGCGTGGCTGGAGTTCCTCCATTACCTGGCTAAAGATTCATCGGAAACATACTATCGGTCGATGCTGCCGGATACAACGGTTTGGGATAACTCACCGCTCCCCGAACTTCTGGTTGACAAGAACATCGATTCAACATCCCAGACACGTAAGATTTCTCCGGATAATTATCTTCGTTATCCTGGCTACCGGTGGTGGCCGGTTGTAGGTATTACTTTTTTTCAGGCAACTGAGTATTGCAGGTGGAGGTCGAAGGCGGCTTCCTTAAATGTGAATGAACGCCTTGCAAGAGAAAAGAAGCGCTTTCGTGTAGAGTTTCAATACATTCTTCCGGATCTCAACGACCTTAGGGTGGCTGCCTCTTACAACGCGAAGCCGGCTTCCCTGGACCGCAAGACGAAAAGATTGATCCGTAGCATCACCGATGACGAGATCAGCGATCAATATTTTCCGGGAGCGATTGCGCAGCCTATCGCAAAGACGAGATCAGGGAGAGCCATATTTGTTCCATCGGTCAATCTGATCGGATACATTTACGCTAATTGCAATGATGGTTTTTATTGTAATGTTATCGGGAACGTATCTGAGATGACCAGTGTCGAAGGAATCTCGTTCGGAGGGGCGTGGATCCACACGCTGGATTCCATCAAAGCTGCAGATTATGTGTTTCCATATTCAGGTCATTCCCATTGGCTGGGATTTCGATGTGCGGCAACGATGAAGATCGTTCCCGTGCAGGATAAATGAAGTATATTGATCGAACATATTGATCATTGAGCAGTATCCTAATGAAATTTCTGTTAATCCTCCTTGTCTTTGCCAATACTTTTGCTGTTGCGCAGAACACGATCAGGGAGTTGAAACCCGTCGAAATTCAGCCACTGGACCTGTCACCTGACGGGGCGTCGGCGTTTGAAGCCGACTATAATCGATACCTCAAGATATCGCAGAAGATGCAGAAGGGAATAAAGTTCGACGAATTGTCAATAGAGGAGCAACGCATATTGAACGAAACAGATGAGACCATGGAAGATTATTGGGACGTCATCGGAGGAGGTTGCAGCTGGTACTGCGGAGGTGGCCCGGAGGAAATAACATCTTCATCGGCGTTGAAGCCTCAGGGTGCGAATACCTATGAAGCTCGCCATGCCCATGACCTGAGCTATAAATCGGCGTGGGTTGAAGGTGTGGCAGGATATGGGATCGGAGAGCACCTCATCTATAGCTTTTCGCCGGAAAGCCCGCGGATTACGGATATCATTGTGGTAAATGGATATGTAAAAAGCGAACGTGCCTATCTTGACAACTCGAGGGTAAAGAAGCTAAAGGTCTACCTCAATGATAAGCCCCTTGCCATCCTTTTGCTGGAAGATAGACGTTCGAAACAGTTTTTTAAATTCGATCCAATCGGGAACGGTAAGAGGGCAGATCCGGAGATCCTAAAACTACAACCGGGATGGACGCTGAAGTTTGAGATACTGGAAGTGTACAAAGGATCAAAGTACGATGACGTCGCGATCACGGAGATCTTCTTCGATGGTCTTGATGTTCATTGAGAGAAGTGCAGACATCGTCAGGCTTGCTGATTTTTGACTTACAGGTTATCGGAGTCTGCGGACATAAGAAAACCTGACCACAGATGATCAGGCTTCAGGGTAGTTTTTCTAACTCCCGGGAAATTTGAGACATATTTAAAGACGCGTGTTTAAGAAGCAAGGCTTGCGTCGGTATATTCTTCCCAGACAGTATTCTCGGTGGCAATCACCTGCATTTTTCCATTGGAGCTCAACGTTACATTTTTCAATGTATAAAGCCCTGAGCGGTGGTCTGTCGGCACTTTGAGACCTTCCAGTGTTACATCACCGGGGATCTCGCCGCCATCGCCCGCGGAGATCTTTTGCAGAACCTCCACTCTTTTCATTGGACAAAAATACAGGTATGCAGTTCCCAGCGCATACTCCAACCGAACGGGAGAGAGATTTGCCTTCACGGTCTCGCCATGCGTTAACTGTTGTTCTTTCATTCTTTCGCGTAACACGTGCGGTTGTGCAGAGGCAGTGGCAGTTACCTCTTTCTGTGTTTGCGCATTCTCCACATTGCCCTTCGAGCTAAAAAAGTTAGCAAAAAGGCCCAGTCCTTCTTTCTTCATGATTTCTAATTTGTTTTTGTTTTTAATTGAATCCCTCGCACACATAATCTACTCCCGCTCGCATGTTGGTGTGCACCATGCAGCAGTCCGAACTACACACTCCGAAATAGCAGTGGCGTTTGAAGCTTGCCACTCCGGTTGATTTTATTTTTATAAATGACAGCGGGATGATTGCGCAACTCTATCCCGTCACCATGTGGAATTTTTGAGAGGAAAATTTCTTTAGCGGATGGGATTTAAGGAGAGAGAAATATGGTCAATGTAATTCGTGGGAATAAAAAAGAAATGCCAGCGTTAAGGACGTTGGCAGCTGTAATTGATTGGTTGAACGAAGAGTGTTTCAGGGAACCGTTTCAACGATCACAGAATAGTATCCATTGAGTTGAGAGTTGGAAATGTGCCCAAAGATATTTCGAAATTGAACTAGCGGTGTTACTATTTCTCCGCATTTTTAGAGGACATTATTATGATTGTTTTTAGACGGTTTTAAATAAAACTTTATGATAACCTTCTAAGTTCTTCGATTGGTAAATGAAGATGGTCATCGCCAGATATTGCCGCTTTATTTTTGAAATTTCTAAAAAAGATTGCGTGACATTGTTAAGTCACGCTGAACAATCACAAATCCTACTCCAGCGGGTCGCACAAGAAGGCATCCAGTAGTAGATCAGGTTAAATTTAATTTAACCGGGAGGACAAACTTCATCTTTACCGGTTTTCCATGCACCGTCCCCGGTTTCCACGCGGGCATACGCGAAAGTTTATCGACGACTTTCTTCTCCATGTTAAACCCTTCTTTAGTCAATGGACGAAACTCTGTCAGCTTTCCTTCCTTGTCCACAATAAACTGAACGTAAACCACCCCTTGTTTACCTGCAAGACGCGCGAATCCAGGATACCTCAATATCTCACCGAGTTCTTTTACAAAAGCCTGATGGCCGCCTCTGGGCTCGGCCATTTCGTCGAAAGTGTTGTATATGGTGTCGCCTGCGAGATGACGAACTTCGTAGCTTTCTTGCATCATGCTGTCCCTGTAAATCTCGATAAGCGTTGATCCGTCGCTGTTGTTACAGGTATATTTCCCCGATCCATTCGTTAATTGTGTTTCGCCTCGATTGCTCCAAACCTGGGCGTGATAGACCTTACCGGAATGTGAGACCAGTTTACGTGCAGGTTTGCCACTTGTATAAAGATCGATGTCGCCCTTCATTGAAACGAAGGCGTCGTTGGCATTACTAGTGCTGCCATTGCTACGGATAAAGGTTGTAAAATCGTTCGCCAGCCGGCGAAAGAAAACTGGAGAGATGCTGCCTTTCAAGCTAATGGTATCATTGATCATATCGGTGACGTAGATCAGGGAATCGGTATAGGTAAAAGACCGCACGTACCGGGTTGGTTTTTCGGATACGCTCCTGAAGAATTTGTCAAAGTATATCTTATCCTGAGCTGATGAGATTTTGACCATTACCAGAGAGAGTAATAAAACGAAGACCTTTTGCATAATGGTTGGTGGATGAAAACGCAAATTTAACAATTCCGTTGCAACGAAATTTTTCGCAGTTGAAAGAATATCCTAACTGGGACATTTGTATTCAGGTGGCTTCGTTGGTTCTGCTTGACGACTGTGGAATTGTCAACGATTGGCCGAAGGGGTCTGGGAAGGACACGATTGAATGACCGGCCATTGCGAAAAAAATCGCAAGAAATTTTTCCTTCCTTCGGTTATGGAATCTTCGCTCTATTCTCATCCTGAGCAAAAGAGCTTCCTATGGTACGTCATCTCCTGGTCCTTGTTACGCTCCTGTGTTTTAGCTGTACATCTCAAAAAACAGAAGAATCCATAGTCCGGCCGGTCATTTCTGAAGAGGGTGCCGTTGTCACGGTGATCCCGGGCGACACGGTTGTTGCGAACGAATCTGTCGAACCA
>CBHTUB010000048.1:0-19710 GCA_966095595.1 uncultured Chryseosolibacter sp.
CCTCCGCGCTCGAATCAAATGTCGGTCTCAATGCCATTGCCCAGTTTACGGCAGAATTCGATGTGACGATGCACCAGGGATTGGGCACTGGTGCGATCTACAGCAATAATTTTTCGTCTCCACTCAAGGTCACTGCTGGCGAATTGTCGTATGGTGACAATGGGGAGTGGAACCCTACGGAACTTCAATAGGTCTTGAAGAGCGTTTCGCCTTTGCGCGGAAATAAAAATAGAAGGGGATACCCAATGCGGTAAGGAACATTCCAAACAGGGAGTTGATGAGCGGTGACTCGCCGTTCACATAACGGTATATGTCCGTGACCAATGTTGTTATCAGGAAAAATGCTGTAAAGGCGACAAAGATCGAGGGAACGACGGGGTACCCCCAAACGCGATAGGGTCGTGGTGTATCTTTCATTTTATATCTCAGCACAAAAAGTCCCGCAGCGCTTAGCCCATAGAAAAGCCAGCTCACAAAAATCAGCATGTCTGTCAGCATATCGAACGATCCGCTCATCACGAGGAGTGATGTGTAGATCGCATGGAGTATCAATGCATTGGAAGGCGTGTTGAATCTGGGATGCACCTTTCCTATTGATTCGAAGAAGTTTTTTTCAAGCGCCATAGCGTAGGATACTCTTGCCGTTGCCAGGATGTTGCCATTGGTGGTGCCGAAGGTGGATATGATGACCATTACCGCGATCAGGGCGGCGCCTATGCCTCCGAACACAACTTCGGCAGCATCGGCTGCAACGAGCTGTGCGTTGGCGACTACATCGATGGGAAGAACGTACAGGAAGGCGATATTGATCAATACATAGGTAACAATGCAAATAAAGATGCCGATCAACAGGCTTCGGGGGATATTCCGTTGCGGGTCTTTGATCTCGCCTGCGACAAAAGTGATGTTGTTCCATCCGTCGAATCCCCAAAATGCACCGGAGAGCGCGGCAACAAAACCTCCTACCAACGCAAAGCCTGTGGGCTGTATCAGTGAGGAGTCGTTGAACAAGTTCGAAACATGACCTTTGTCGGTGGTAAGCAAGCCGCCTATTATGAGGACGATCGCTATCACCTTCAGCACGGTGAATATCACCTGGATGTCGCCACCCATGCGCGTGCTCCTGTGGTTGACCCAGGTCAGAAATATAATCACGAGAATGGTAACGCCTTTTACGCCGATATTTTCGAGTGGAAAGATCGAGCCTATGAAGGGGATGGTAAAGAAAACTCCTTTCTCCGTCGCGACCTCGAAGCGTGGTAATTGTATGAAGTATTCGGTGTATGTTCCCAGGACGTAGGCTATGGATGCGACTCCGGCAGTGTTGAAGACAGCGAAAGCTGACCATCCGTAAATGAATGCCACGAAATCGCCGTACATGAATTTGAAGAACACGAATTGACCGCCCGTCTCGGGAATCATGGCTGCGACCTCGGCGTTGCTCAGGGCGCCGAATAACGTGATGATACCCGCGACAATCCAAACGAGCACGAGAAGTTCCGGCGATCCCAGCTGCGACGCCATAATGGAAGGTTTCATGAAGATGGCAGAGCCGATGATACCTCCAACGACGAGCGAGATACTCGTCCACAATCCAAGCGTAGGGGTAAGCTTTGATGTACTCATTGCATGAACTCGGCGAGCAGGCGGTGGAAGTGGTGTGTACCTGTCTCCCGTTTCACAGAATAACGCCCGGTTTTGTAAAATCTTGAACGAATGCCTTTCTGAACATTCTGCACGACATCCTCATCTTCCATTTCGACCTGGTGGAGGTTTGCACCTGCTCCCTGTCTGAGCTTGTTCTCGTCCCACACATAGGAGAGGAACGACACTTTGGTTTTGCTTACATCGAGCGGTTTGATCAGGTTGATGGAAAGTCCCCAGGGATAAAAATTAAACATCATGTTCGGAAATACCCAGAAATAATATCCGGCAACATTTTTTCCGTAGTCGGGGGAATTTGGTGGCAGGTCGAAAACCATTTCTTCGTCGCTCTTGGCCAGTCCAAGCTGCAGGCTGGAGTATCGGTAAAGCTCCGTGGTGTAGTTGCCATAGTCGATCACGGAGTTGAGGCCCGCGTGAACGAATGGAATATGAAATCCCTCAAGGTAATTCTCGCAGTACAGTGCCCAGTTCGCTTCGATGAGATAGTCTCTGGAATGCTCGGGACGGAAGCTGAATTGTTCGAAGGGCATCCAGCCAATTCTTTTCGCCATTTCTCCAAAGAAATTTTCCGCAGGAGTCATCGGATTGAGCGAGGTGAATATCCATTTGTTCCATAGGTATTTAGGCAGGTCTGTGAGGTTGTCTGCTTCAGTTGGGAAGTTCTCGACTTCCTTGAACTCAGGCATGGAAAGAAATTTTCCGTCGAGACTAAACCTCCGACCGTGATATTTACAGCGGATGTCACTCAGCTTGCAGGGTTTCTCGACGAGTAGGTTTCCACGGTGTGTGCAGACATTCGAGAGGCAATGAAGATGTCCTTCCTTGTCTTTGGAAAGGAGCAGGGGCTCATCGATATAGTTTTCGAGCAGATTGACGGGTGTTACCCAGCCGGGATCTTTGACCTGGTCTGCATCGCCGACGAATTGCCATGACCTGGCGAAGATCTTTTCACGGGAGGCCTCGAAGAATTCTGGTCTGAGGTAGAAGTCTGTTGAGATAGTTTTGGCCTTTGCAATGTTGGGATCGATCTCGAATTTGCTCATTGGGGAAAAGTAGTGAAAAAAACCGTTGGCTCACAATGGTCGCAGGGCAGGGGCTTCGATCTGCTGGCTGCTGGCTTCGGGCACATGGTGTTGCCCACGTAAATATTCGGGGCTGGTATTTAGTCCAGTTTATTTTTTCGTGGACGCGGGGATCGAAGAGAACGTGCTTGTTCAAACTTGTTCATTTTGTTAGTGAATGTCTTTGATTGCGGATTTCAAAATACGAAATTCAGCATCTCCTAAATAAACCCAACTCATTATGAAATCCGCATCAATTTTGGTTTCGTTGCTGCTGGTCTCAGCGGCATGTTTAGCTCAACAACCTAAGAAAATCGACAATCCACGGTGGAAGCAAGTCGTCTCCGTGAAATTTCATGAAGGCAAAATGGATCGTGCAATGACGATCATTAAAGATTATTTCGAAGCTGCGGCAAAGAAGGCCAATACAAGTACTCCGGAGATGGCTCTTCGTATGGCAACTGGCAAATGGGATCTTGTGATCATTTGGAACATGAAGGGTGGTGTCGACGATTTGAACTGGGAAACGAGCGCTGAGGACGTCGCATGGATGAAGGCATTGGGTGAACTTGCTGGCGGCCCGGACAAGGGTAAGGCGATATTGGAAGAATATCTCAGTCTGATCAAAGAGAGTAATTCAGAGATCGCAAGAATGGCACTTTAGGTGCGTGGGTACCTGGAGTTTTTTGAGAATTCCTGGTTTGTAGATAATAGTCAATAGTACCGTTTGATAATGGTGCTATTGACTATGGAACGGCGGCTTTGGATTCACCGATGTCTATGGTGTTTTTCTGTTAATGGCGAACAACATTACCGAAGAAATTACACACATCACCAGGGCGCTGATGATCAGTGAATTTTCCTTCTGTAATATTCCAATAATGAAATCTCCGACAAACATTACCAAAAAGAAAACATAGGCAATGGTAAGCATTGGGGCTGACCTTTTTAAAGTTGCAAAGCCAAAGATAACGCCGAGCGCAAATTGCCGGGCAGCCCACATGTAAATCACATAGTCAACTCCTCTTGCGTTAAGATCGACTGTCTCCAGCACCGATGCGGGTGACACGCATAATGATATACTCACCATTAGTTCGAGTAATGCAAAGATGCCTGATACGATGAGTATCCATTTTGGTAATGAGTTTTGTGATTTTGTCATGATCAGTTTTTTTATGAGGATGTGCCGGTACACGAGAAGGGTCAATTGGCATTGACTGCACAGGTGTGCCTATAGCTTTTTTGTAACACGTTACTTTCTTGTTTGTCGTAATAGTCTAATGATCAATATCCGGAACTACTCAGGAAGATCCCCAAGAGCCGCATCCAGGTCCGCTTTTAAATCCGTAGAATCCAGCAACGACTTGAGTCCGCTACTAAGAAACTTCGGGATGTTTTCACCTCTGCCCAGCTTGTTCCTGATCTCACCGATCATTTCAAGGGCGTCTGTTTTTCCTTGAAAGTCCGTATGACTCGAGACTTTTGTGTGAAGGTCGTCCCAGCTTTTGGGTGTTGCCTTTATTGTGTTTGCTCCGACGTATGTGCCCTGCCGCGCGATGCTATTGGTCGCAACGCAAGCGTTGTAATCATCGATGAGGCGTATAAGATCATTTCGTCCGTATTCTCCCTCCGAAACCCTGGTAGCAATTGCTTTGCAATCGGAAAGAAAATTAGACATGACCTTTTTGAAGCCCAGATTTGGTACTTCGATGCCCTTAGAATCTTTTTTGAGCAGGTAATGTCCATCGAAAGTTCCCCTCTCAGGTTGCTGAAAGGCGTACAGGGATAAATACCCGGGCTTTAGGAGTTTCATGAATACAAAGCCCTCGCGGAACTTGACGGGATGGTAGATCTCGTTCTTGTCAGAGAATTCCCTCACCTGAAAGATGTTAAACATGGTCTTCTTTTTATCTGGCCCCGTAAGCTGAACCTTCCATTCGCTCCCAAAGCTAAACACGCGGGTATCGCCTACCAGCGAGTCACCCTTCGTGGTGATTATAAAGTCCTGCGCATGAGCACATTGATAGGCGATCAGAAATACTAAAAGAAGCAGAATGTGGACGATGGTAAATGATTTCATATAGACTAATTGAGCAAAGATATACGTTGTCCCAGAATAATTCATATTGTTGTCGGGTGACGTCATTTGAATCTTTAATCATTTTATAATGATGATCCCCGATAAAAACCGCGGGCGATAATGCCGGTTGCCTGGAATGTCGTTGCAAATAAGTGCTTCAACCCCTTTATTTGCGCTCTAACCTTTTCCAATGGTCAAGTATAATCCCAAACAGTGGTTTTCGCTGATATTCCCTAATTACAGCAAGCAAGTGATGAAGACGCTCACGCCGGCGCTCGTCATTATGTTCGTGTATACTACCCTCTGCTGTTTTATCATCCTGGACCTGCTTAAGCTGCATGAGTCTGACTTCCAGCCCACGATTGCCATGCACTCACTCATGGGTATTGTGCTGGGTTTGTTCCTGGTATTCAGGACGAACACCGCCTATGATCGCTGGTGGGAAGGGCGGAGGCTGTGGGGTGGTCTCGTTAACAGCACACGAAATTTTGCGCTGAAGCTGAATGCTTATCTGAGCAAGGGAGGTCATGAAGAGCGCGATTGGTTCGCTATTATGATTCCGAATTTTATTTTCGCAACCAAGGAGTCATTGCGCGATGGCGTGCAGTTCAATGAGCTGGAGGGTGACGAAGTGTTTAAGGAAGACCTTAAAAAATATAAACACCGCCCGAATAAGATCGCGTCGCTGATGTATGAGCGGGTCAACAATCTTTACAAATCAGGCAAGATCACCGGGGATCAGATGATCAACCTCGATAAGGAGCTGAAGGACTTCATTGACCTGATGGGTGCATCTGAGCGGATCAAGAACACACCGATCCCATATTCATACATGATGTATGTGAAGAAGTTTATCGTGATCTACATCGCTACATTGCCGTTCGGATTTGTTACGGCATCCGGATACTTCACGGTGCCCATCGTTCTGATCATTACGTTCGTTCTGATGAGCGTGGAGCTGATCGCAGAAGAGATCGAGGATCCCTTTGGTCGCGACCTGAATGACCTGCCGATGGATGAGATCGCGAAAAAGATCAGGGAGAATATTAAGGAGATCCTTTTGGCGTGATCGGTTAAAGGGTATTGGCTTTTGGCGGTTGGGTATTGGCTGTCAGTATCGAGTTGCGTCCTGAATACGATTGACCGTTTTTCGCGGTTGGCGATTTCAAATTTCAGGATCTCAGATTCACTTTTCGCATCAGTACCGTCAACGAAGCATTGCCAAATGCCAACAGCTAATCGCTAACAGCCAGGCACTGCTTTAAAATATCGTCGAAAAAATAAAGTACAGGAAGATCAGCAGGATCAATACGCCATACATGATCAGGTCCACACGAACGTAAGGCTTATACTGTTGATATAGCTCTTTTAGCCGCTTTATCATCTTTTAAATTAATATCCAGGTACGAAGGTAACTATTTGCGCGGTTTTCCGTGTCTGTTTGCGGGCATACAGATTTTTTTTTCGTCCGAGTAGGGGGACATCCAGGGTCTGTTGTCTGGTATTCAAACAAACTCAATCAATGTTACGATTTTTTTCGCTGGCAATTTTCGCATTAGGGCTCATACCCGGTTGGGCCCAGGACAAAGTTACCCTTAATGGTTATGTCAAGGACCTGGATAATGGAGAGGAGCTCATCGGAGTCACCATCTACATACCCCAGCTTAAGGCAGGCACCATCACCAACGATTATGGATTTTACGCGCTGACCGTACCCAAAGGAACATATGAAGTTCAGTACACTTACCTCGGATACCAACAGCAAACACTGACCATAGAGCTGAACGGCAATGTGGCAAAGAATCTCGAGCTCTCCTCGGAGGCAGAACAAATGCAGGAGATCGTGATCGAGGAGAGGCCGCTCGATGAAAATGTTGTTGCTGTTCAGATGAGTAAGAATACGCTCAACATGAACCAGGTCCGCAAGCTTCCTGCGTTGTTCGGGGAGGTGGATATCATCAAGAACATTCAGCTGGTGCCGGGCGTGATCTCTGCGGGCGAGGGCACTTCATCCTTCTTCGTACGGGGAGGGAGTGGTGACCAGAACCTCATCCTTATCGACGAGGCTCCGGTATACGATCCGTCCCACCTCTTTGGTCTGTTCTCGGTTTTCAACGCCGATGTGATCAAGGACTCGGAAATTTACAAGGGGGGAATTCCGTCACGCTTTGGCGGACGCCTTTCTTCGATCCTCGATGTGCGCACGAAGGATGGGAACAACAAGGATTACGTGCTCACCGGCGGGATCGGCACGATGGCAAGCCGTATTGCCATTGAAGGTCCCATCGTGAAGGAAAAGAGCTCGTTCATCGTCTCTGCCCGCCGATCTTATGTCGATGCATTCCTGCGGGCTGCCAACGAGGATTTTCTCGTGCACTTCTATGATATCAACGCCAAGGTCAATCTCAAGCACAATAACAACAACCGATTTTTCCTGGCGTTTTATACAGGGAGGGATGACTTCAATTTCGATGATGACTTCGGCTTCGGATGGGGTAATATGACGGGCACGTTCAGATGGAACCACCTCTTCAACGAACGTCTCTTTATGAATACGTCGCTGATCGCGAGCAACTTCGACTACAAGCTCGAGTCCACCGATGTTTCAAATGGCTTCAAGTGGGTATCTAACCTTCAGGAGATCAGCGTCAAGAACGATCTTTCGTACTCATTGAGCAAGGATAGCGAGCTCAGCTTCGGCTACCATATCACGGGAAGGCGTTTCGCTCCCGGCGAAGTAGGCCCGAATTCGGAAGGGTCGATATTCGACAATGTCAGCTTTCAGCACATGTACGCGCTCGATCATGCTATCTACGTCAGCAACCAGCACACGCTGAGCGATCGTATCACGCTCGACTATGGCGTGCGCCTCTCTATCTTCCAGAATATCGGTAAAGGCGACGTATACCTGTACGAAGATCCGCACGATAACATCAATAAAAAGAGAACGGATACCCTGCACTACAACATGTGGGAAACCATCAAGACCTATGTGAACCTCGAACCCCGCTTTGGACTGAGGTATGCGATCGATGAAACTCAGTCCGTGAAGATTTCCTATAACAGAATGGTGCAGAACACGCATCTTATGTCTTCGGGAACCGTTCCGGTACCTTTCAATACCTGGAATCCGAGCAACTACTATCTGAAGCCACAGCTTGCTGACCAGGTTGCCGCCGGATACTTCCGCAACTTCAACAACAACATGTTCGAAGCTTCCCTTGAAGGCTATTACAAGGATATCAACAACGTGACCGATTTTGCCGACAACGCAGAGCTGTTCTTCAACGAGGACATATCTACGGAATATCGCCAGGGTGATGCTTGGGCTTACGGGATCGAATTCATGGTCAACAAACAACAGGGTAAGCTGACCGGTATGGCGAGCTACACATGGTCGAAGGCACAGCGGAAGGTTCCCGATGTGAACAAGAGCGCGGCATTCGATGCCAATCACGACCGTCGCAACGTGATCAATATCCAGGCGGCCTATGACCTCAACGAAAAATGGACGTTTGGAGCACTCTTCACCTACAGCACGGGAAGACCGGTAACCCTGTCATCGGGCAAATGGGAGTATGGAAACTATAATCCCGACGTGATCACCGAACGAAACACCCATCGTCTCGATGATTTTCACAGACTGGATCTCTCTGTGACACTGAATCCCCGCAAGAACCTGTCACGCAAATGGAAAGGCCAGTGGATTTTTGCAGTCTACAATGCATATAGCAGAAAGAACCCTTTCACGATCTATACAAGAACAAAACAGGATGATGATGGCAATATTATCGGAGACGGAACGGAAAAAGAGGCGAGGATGATCTATTTGTTCCCTGTATTGCCATCGGTTACGTACAACTTCAAATTCTAAAATCACCATGAAAAAGATATTGATATTTCTGATTGCACCTTTCGCGCTGATGTCGTGCGAGGAGCCCTACGAGATCAGGCAGGACGAGTCGGCGGCGACGGTCGTTATCGAAGGTCTGCTTACCAATAATCCGGATCTGCAATTCATCAAGGTGTCGAAGACCGCAGACTTCTACAGCTCGGGACATACGCCGCGCGTAACCGATGCTACCGTGTTTGTAAATGACGATGCCGGGAATACGATCGCCTATGTCCATAACCCACGAAATCACGAAGACTCTGCCGGCTATTACTTTCCTGCAGATGGATTTGCGGGCGAAATCGGACGGACCTATAAACTGACTGTAGACGTAGGTGGTGTGATCTATCAGGCGGAGGATAAGCTCCTTCCCGTTACACCGATCGATTCGCTCACCATCAGGCTGGACGAAGAGGAACGTGCCGACCCCGAAGACAAAGATCGCTATTACGAAGTGCTGATCTTTGCCACCGAGCCACAGGACCGTGAAGACTATTACCTGTTCAAGTTTTACAGGAATGACACGCTGACCTACGAGAACGATTCTGACATCTACTACAGCGACGATCAGTTGCTCGCAGAGAATATCGAGGGCATCCCGGCGCCATCGTATTTCGCCCAGAATGACGATGCACGTGTTGAGGCCTACAGCCTTAGCCGGCAGGGATATGTTTTCTATAACGATCTCTCGTCCCTCCTCAACAATGACTCGGGTGGTATGTTCGGTCCGATTCCCGCGACGCCGCGAACCAATCTCACAAACGGGGCATATGGATTCTTCCAGGTAAGTGCCGTGGCCATCGATAATATCCACGTAGAATAGTCGATTACCATTTGCTTTTGAGCAACGGGAGTTGAATATTTCATGATGCTTAGTGTGTTATGAAGTTTCTACTCCCGTTGTTCCTTATTGTTTGTTCGTACGTTTTGGTGGCACAGGATATGGTGTTGGAGAACAACCCGCCCTCCATCCACTGGAGCCAGGTCAACACGAAGAATTTCCGCGTCATCTTTCCCAATGGTTTCGACACGCAGGCGCAACGCGTGGCCAACACGCTCGAGCATATCCGCACTGAAGAGTCAAGGTCCCTCGGTTCAACGCCCCGCCGGCTGTCAGTGATCCTGCAAAACCGGTCGTCGGTGTCCAATGGATTTGTATCGGTGCTTCCGCGCAGATCGGAGTTTTACACGATGCCCTCGCAGGATTACAACTTCACCGGGACCAACGATTGGCTCAATCTCCTGGCGGCACATGAATACAGGCACGTCGTTCAATACCAACATGCAAACCGGGGATTTAACCGCGTGATGTATTATTTATTCGGTGCGGGCACCTACGCCGGATTTGCACAGGTGGCTGCTCCCGACTGGTTCTGGGAAGGAGATGCTGTGGTGACAGAGACGGCTTTCACAAGAAGTGGACGTGGCAAGATCCCAAACTTCAGCCTGTTATTTAAAACCAATCTTCTCGAAGGACGGACCTTCAATTATCACAAGCAGTATCTGCGATCGTACAAGCATGCCATTCCTGACCACTACGTGCTGGGCTATCACATGGTGAGCTATTTAAGAAAGCGAACCAACGATCCTGAGATCTGGGGAAAAATAACCGGACGCGCATGGAGTGTGCCGTTCATTCCGTTCATTTTCTCGACATCCATTAAACGCGAAACCGGACTTTCCGTGACCAAACTTTACCGCGAGATGGCGCGCGATCTCCGCAGCGATTGGCAAAAGCAGATCGATTCCCTTCATCTCACACCATTCCAGTCTCTGCCCGTTGACAGGCACAAGGCGTACACCGATTATCAATATCCGCAGGCGATGGACGACGGCAGTGTGTTGGCGTTGAAAAGCGGCATCGGGGACATCGCTCAATTTGTGAGACTGAAGGATGGCAGGGAGACGCACGAATTCACGGTAGGTATCTTCAATGACGCAGGTATGATCTCTGCGCATGGTGATTGGGTGGTATGGACCGAATACGGATACGATCCGCGGTGGTTTGTCCGGAACTACTCGCTGATAAAAGCCTATAATCTGAAGGACACAAAAAAGTTGGTGATTGACGGAAAGAAAAGCAGATATGGTAGTGTTGCAATATCTCCCGACGCGTCCCGCCTTGTTGCCGTGAGGACGGATGAAAAATATCAGACAACGGTGGTGGTGCTTTCGTTCCCGGATGGAAGGATTGTGAAAGAATTTGCCAATCCTGACAATCATTTCTATTCGATGCCGCGGTGGGACGAGACCGGTAAAAGAATTGTTTGTCTGAAAACTACCCCGGCAGGCCGTGCAATAGTGATCCTGGATGCGGAGTCAGGGATGGAGACAACGGTGGCGGATTTTGCAAACGAGAATGCAGGTTCTCCGATACTTTACAAGAATTACGTGCTGTATAACTCTCCGCTTACAGGTATCGACAACGTTTATGCGGTCGACCTCGGGACACGTCAGAGATACCAGGTGACGACAAGCAAATACGGAGCTTATAACCCTTCGATGTCTGCGGATGGGAAGATCTATTATAATGAGCAGACAAAGAATGGGCTGGATGTGGTTGCCATTGCCTTCGATCCAATGCGTTGGCAAGCTGTTCAACGTGCTGCGCCTGAATCAAGTACATACGCTTACCTTGTCGAACAGGAAGGCCATCCGAATTTACTCGACAGCGTTCCCGCAGTGCAATATCCCGTGACAAAGTACAGCAAGGGGCGGGGGCTGATCAACCCATATACCTGGGGGGCATTCTTTAACAACACGCTAACGGGAGCAACGATCGGCCTGTCGTCGCAGGACCTGCTCAGCACGACAAGCTTTGATATCGGCTACTTTTACAATGTCGCAGAACGTGCATCTTCGTATCGCGCACGGGTCAGCTATCAGGGGTTGTACCCGATCTTTGACGTTTCAGCATCGATAGCCAATCGTTCGATCGTGGAAGAGTTCAGTTCCGATGAGGACGTAACGTTCGACTGGCAGGAGAGAAATCTCGAGGCCGGGATCAGGATCCCGCTTACCACAACATCATCTAAATTCCTGGGAGCTGTGAATGTCGGTGCAGTTGCCGGTATTACACAAGTAACCGATTTCACAAACAGCATCGATGGGGGAGGCAGGGATCCGGGCGACTCATTCTATCCGGAATATGCTGACAACGGCAATCTCGTCTATAGTGAATTGAATTTTTCGGCGGCGAGGGTACTCAAAAGGTCGAGACGTGACATCAACAGCAAATGGGGGCAGAGGATCGACATCGTGGAAAAGTTCACACCGTTCAAGAGCGATTTTAATGGAAGCTTATTCGCTGCGACCGGTGTAGCCTATTTCCCCGGACTCTTCCGGCACCACTCGTTGTGGGGCTACACGGCTTACCAATACACGCAAATGAGTCGCGCTGACAACCTCTATTGGTTTCAGAACGAAATACCGGTGCCCAGGGGTATTTCAATTCCCAGGTTTGAGAATTTCATCACCACATCGGCCAATTATACCTTCCCTGTGTGGTATCCTGATATCGCAATTGGGCCACTTCTCAATATTCAGCGTCTCAGAGCCAACGCTTTCTATGACCATGGTTTTGGGGAGTACTCTGTCGGAGACAGCGCGGTGGAACGCACATACTCTTCGGTTGGTATCGAAGGACGGGTTGACTTCAATTTTATGAGGTTTCTGCCACAGATGGACCTGGGGGTCCGGTATACCTATGGAATCGAGCCCAGCGGGACAAGTATAGAAATTCTCATTGGGACGATTAATTTCTAACGGACGGCCGATACCTAAAAATTTCCTTGAAAATCATCATTTCATACCTATTTTTGAAGGCTTTAAAAAACAGCAGAGGCCTCCGAAAAGGTTTGCAAAGGCTGTTTTGGGACTAAAACTCAAATTTACAAATGGCAGAAATCGTACGAATGCCGAAGATGAGCGACACAATGACCGAAGGTGTGATCGCAAAGTGGCATAAAAAAGTTGGGGATACGGTGAAGTCGGGAGAGCTTATGGCCGAGATCGAAACAGACAAGGCCACCATGGATTACGAGTCATTCAACACAGGAACGATACTATACATCGGCGCCCAGGAAGGACAGGCGGTGAAGGTAAATGATGTTCTGGCTATCGTAGGCAATAAGGGAGAGGATTACCAGGCCTTGCTGAGCGGAGCAGCCACGGCGGCGGCTTCCGGCGGAAAGGCTGAAGCACCGAAGAGCGAACCTCAGACACAGACTGCAACCGCTGCACCGGCGATTGACACGTCAGGCATTAAGGCCGACATCGTACTGATGCCAAAAATGAGCGACACCATGACAGAAGGCGTTATCGCCGCATGGCACAAGAAAGTAGGGGATGCCGTAAAAACCGGTGAGCTTCTGGCAGAGATCGAGACCGACAAGGCCACGATGGAATACGAGTCTTATAATAACGGTACGTTGTTGTACATGGGCGCTGAGACCGGCAAGGGTGTACCCGTGAACGGTGTACTGGCGATCATTGGAGATAAAAATGCCGACTGGCAAACATTGCTGAAGGCGCATCAGGCGAAAAGCGGTGGATCATCACAGCCGGCAGCTCCCCAGAAACAGGAAGCACAGGCTGCCGCTAATCAATCAAAGACCACCACGCAGGAACATTCTGCGAACGGAAGGATAAAAGCTTCGCCACTCGCGAAGAAACTCGCAAAAGATAAAGGACTGGACATCTCAAAGATCCAGGGATCAGGAGATCACGGAAGGATCACGAAGGCCGACGTCGAGAACTTCAAGCCGTCTGCCGCGCAGGCCGCACCTTCAGGCGGTAAAGCTGCAGCTGCGCCGATCGTCCTGCCAAAAGTTGTAGGACAGGAGAGCTTCGAAGAGGTCGCTGTGTCGCAGATGCGCAAGACTATCGCGAAACGTTTGTCGGAGAGCAAATTCAGCGCGCCACATTTCTATCTTACGATGGAGATCAACATGGACAAGGCGATCGAGGCAAGAAAGAGCATCAACGACATGAGTCCTGTCAAGATATCGTTCAACGACATGGTGATCAAGGCCGTGGCAGCTGCGTTGCGCCAGCATCCTGACGTGAACGTATCATGGCTCGGAGATAAGATGCGCAAGAACCACCACATTCACATCGGGGTAGCCGTTGCCGTGAAGGATGGCTTGCTTGTGCCGGTAGTTCGTTTTGCAGACAATAAATCACTGTCGCATATCGCGGTAGAGGTGAAAGACCTTGCACAAAAGGCTCACGACAAGAAGCTCCAGCCATCCGATTGGGAAGGAAGCACATTCACCATTTCCAACCTCGGAATGTTCGGAATAGAAGAATTTACGGCGATCATCAATCCTCCGGATGCCTGTATCCTGGCTGTCGGAGGGATCAAGGAAACTGCTATTGTCAGGAACGGCCAGCTCGTGCCGGGTAACGTCATGAAAGTAACGTTGTCATGTGATCACAGAGCGGTTGACGGAGCAGTTGGCTCGGCCTTCCTGAAGACGTTAAAAGGTCTGTTGGAAGATCCAGTAAGAATTTTGATCTAGAAAGCTTGCCGGACCAGTTCCGGCTTTCTTTTTTATAACCAGTGAAGCACACGATCATGGAAAAGATACATGCAACAACCATCATAGCCGTACATCACAATGGACAGGTAGCGATCGGTGGCGATGGCCAGGCGACGATGGGTAACTACGTGGCCAAGAGCAACGTCCGGAAGATCCGGAAACTGATGGACGGAAGAATTCTTGCAGGCTTTGCCGGATCGACTGCCGACGCGTTCACATTGATAGAGCGATTTGAAGAGAAACTGAACGCCTACGGTGGAAACATGAAGCGTGCTGCGATCGAGCTTGCGAAGGACTGGAGAACAGACCGTTATCTGCGCAGGCTCGAGGCAATGCTGATCACGGTAAACAAGGAAGAGCTACTGGTCCTGTCAGGAACGGGAGACGTGCTGGAGCCGGACCATCAGGTCGCTGCGATCGGTTCGGGAAGTATGTATGCCCAGTCCGCTGCCCTTGCTTTGAAAAAGCATGCGCCTCATTTGTCTGCGGAGGAGATTGTTCGGGAGAGCCTGAATATCGCTGCGGATATCTGTATTTATACGAATCACAACATCGTTATTGAGAAACTGTAAGCTCTAAGTGTTAGGCTGTAAGTAGTTCAAAAGTTAAAAAAAATCGGAGCGCGAAGCCTGCTGGCAAGGGTTGCCTGCTTCCGAAGCAGTCCTTCAGACCTTCGAGATATCCGCACCCGGATCTTTTTCCTTCAATTCTTCTTTTAAATCTTGCACGGGTGGCGTGTGCTCCGTCGGATCGGCTTTTTTCTCCTTTGGATTGTCATCCCCCAATAAAATAACGAAAGGCTTGAGATGTGTCGAATAGGAGAGCAGGATCTTCATGACTCCAATGGCGGGCACGGCGAGGATCATTCCGGCGATGCCGAGTATTTTTCCTCCGATCAGTAACGCAACGATCGCGGCGAGCGCATTGATGCTCACTTTCGATCCCGTGATCCGCGGGGTGATAAAATTGCCCTCGAGAAACTGAACGACCGTGAAGACGATCACGACGCCAACCGCATAGAGGTAGCTGTCCTTGGTAATGAGCGCCATCAACACCGGGAAAAGCGCACCGATAAAGATCCCCACGTATGGAATGATCGTGAGGACTCCCGAGAGAACGCCAAAAAAGATCGCGTGATCTATCCCGAGGATCAGCAGGCCAATGGTATTGAGTGCAGCGATGATCAAGGTTACCAGCAGCAACCCGGAGATATAGCCCTGCACAACTTGCTCGACATCCTTTTGCCACGAGATCTCGTCCCTGTCGTTCGGCACAAAGCTCAGGAAGAACAGTTTGAATTTTTCGCGATAGATCAGGAATAAAAAAATGTAGATCGGGATCTGGATGATCGTCGATAGCGTGTTTGTCGTTGTAAGGAGCACCGCGCCGAAATAGGCACTTACGGCTTTGAGAAAATCCTGGATCATGTTCTTTTGATCGGGACTGCTTACGCCGAATTTTTCGTTTGCCATGGTGCTCAGCTGGTCGACAAACTTGTCCATCTTCGACTCAAGATTCGGAAGGTCGTTTACAAGTCCCACGATCTGGTGAACGAGAAGCCACCCCAGAAAACCGAAGACAACTATTCCGCCGAGCAGCACGATGATCACCGCCCACGTCGTTCCGGTCTTTCTTTCAATTCGTTTCACAAGCGGGAGCATAACAACGGATATCAGCAAAGCGAAGGCGATGGGGATGATGATGTCACGACAAAGGATGATGGCCGTGATCGTCAGTGCCGTTACGACTGAAAGCTTATAGATATAATCCAGACGGTCGAATTTTGAAAGCATCAGGTGTTGTTTATAGCGTCAAGAATGATTTCACATGATTCCCTGATCTGTTCCTCCGTAATGGTAAGCGGTGGTGCGATCCGGAAGCTGTAGGGATGAGACAGGAACCAGTAGCAGATTACTCCTTTCTCTTTTGTATAATTTACGATGGCCGACACCCGTTCAGCATTGTCGAAGTCGATGGCGAACATCAGGCCGATGCGACGGATCTCCCTGATGTCGGCATGTTGCAGATATTTTTCGAACAGCTGCCCTTTTCTTTCTACCGATTCGATAAGCTTTTCTTCCATGAGCACGTTCAGTGTCGCCAGGGCCGACGCACAGCATACCGGGTTTCCTCCGAATGTTGTAATGTGACCCAGCATGGGATCGTGTGTAAAACTGCTCATCATGGCTTTGTCTGAAATGAAAGCGCCGATCGGCAGGCCGCCACCGAATGCTTTTGCAACAGTAAGTATGTCGGGTACGATGTCGTAGTGCTCAAAGGCAAATAATTTTCCGGTGCGGCCCATTCCGCTCTGGATCTCATCGAGAATAAGAATTGTGCCCGTGTCCGAGCAACGCTGTCGCAGGTCTTTCATGTATTGCTTCGAGGGGACTCGGACCCCGGCATCTCCCTGGATCGTCTCTGCAATAACGCAGGCGGACTTCTCCGTTATCTTATAGAGGTCCTTTCCATTTCTAAATTCCAGAAACCGAACATCGGGCAGCAGCGGGCGAAACGCGTTCTTCTTGGCTTCGTTACCCGACACACTGAGGGAGCCATGGGTGCTGCCATGATATGATTTATAAAACGACACCAGCTCTGTACGGCCGGTGTAACGCTTGGCCAGCTTGAGCGCGCCTTCGTTCGCTTCTGTGCCGGAGTTCACGAAGTAACAGCAATTGAGCGAGGGAGGTAAAAGACTTGTCAGCCTCGCAGCGAGCAGATTGGAGCTCGACTGTATGTATTCTCCGAACACCATAACATGCAGGTGTCTGTCGAGTTGATCCTTGATTGCCCTGACGACTGCCGGATGACGGTGGCCTACTGCGCTCACGGCAATGCCCGAAATGAGGTCGGTATAACGTTTCCCTTCGGGAGAATACAGGTAAATGCCTTCAGCACGTTCGATCGGGATCAGGAATGGAAATGGGGAGGTCTGGGCGATGTTATTGAGAAAGGTATCCGGGCTGAAATTCATTCTGTAAAACTAATGATTCCGTCCATCCGGGAAATGGGGCAATAGAAAAAGCCTCCGTCAGGGAGGCTTTGTCAAACCAATCAACCTTCAACTTTTATGTCAGATAGCTTTAAAATCTATTCGTGCCTTATGGGGGCCGGCAAGGTCTGCATTACAGGCTACTATCGATAACCTTTCTTCGGGGACACCCATCTCGTTCATAAGTGCGGCAACCTCTTTCACATCGCTGTAGCTCAGTTGCTGATGAACAGGCAGCGTGTTTGTTCCGAAACTTTCGATGAGGATGGTCTTCCCCTGGAGGCCAAATTCAATGGCGATAAGCAGGGGATTCACATCAATGGCCGTTAATCTGCCGTCTTTGATCCCAAAGACCAGCGGTGCGAGCTCGATCGTATTGCCTGAAACATTTTCATTCAGGTTCTGGGCAACCATTTCTTTGATGATCTGCTGCCGGAGAATATTGGAGAGCAGGACCGTCTTTGAAACCGGCACAGTTTCGCTTTGCACCGCGTAATGGTTGGGCCTTACCCTGTTCTTCGTCTTATAGGGGAGCTTCTTTTTTTCCGAAGTCCTTTGAGCATTACACGACACAGAGATCAGTACACCGAAAATGATCGTCAGAACAAGTACCAGAAGTTGTCTGAGAGCGGGAGACGACGACCTGGAGCTCTTTATGTCTTTAAGATGAAGTTTCTGCGCCCGTGCCATGTGCTTTGAAATTGATACTTCAAATTTCGCATGTCGGGGCAGGGCATTGCCACCGAAACAGGACGCAAACCATACATTGGTATTTTCCCGGCTACAATCTTTCTGAACGCTGCGCTAGCCTATCATCTATTTGGTTTGCTGGTTAAAATTATCCACAAGTTTGATGAAATCTTTGATCGCATCGTTGGGAACGGTCACGGAAAGGTGGTATTGCTGAATGCTCCAGCCCTTTTTCGTTTTTTGAAGAATTCCGGAACCGCGGCAGATTCCCATCCATGTTGTTAAAAGTTCTGAAAACCATACGTATCGGCCATCGGGTGAGAAATGAAGGTCACGATCGTAGGGTTTGAAATCCCATGCTTTTCCACGCCTGAAATACGGAGCGGCAAACTTCATGAACTCAGTTTTTGTCCAGCGTTCCGTTGCGTCCGTGCCGATGTAAATACTCTCCGCCGACATACTTCCGAAGAAGGTCGCGGAATCAGCTTTAGCCGCAGCCTGATGCCATTGATCAAGGAATGCGTTCAATGCTGCTTTCGACTTTTCGTCGGTGTTTTGGCTAAAGGCAGAGACTGCCGCAAACAGTAGCGTGGCAAAAAGGATGGTTAATGATTTCATAATTCAAGAAACCAAAAAGTCACAGCATGACAAAATCAAGGCACTTTATAACGGCTACGGATTACTTTACTAGTTTTGCCACCGAGGAAAACGCGAACAACCGTGAAATTATTTAAAACAGCCCCGAAAGCCCTTCTTGTACTTCTGTTGATATCGATCGGATGCTCCGACAGCAAGGAAACCCGCATCCAGCGGTTGCTGCTCCAGGGAAACGACATGATCGCACAAAAGAACTACGAGCAGGCGGAAAAGTATTATCAAAGCGCGCTTGCCCTCGACTCATGTTTTGCCGACGCCTGGAATAACCTGGGGACCGTGGAATATATCCGTAGCAACCTGAACGGTGCCGTTGACAAATACTCCCGCGCTATCGAATGCAATCCGAATTTTGTTGAGGCTTACCTGAACAGGGCCAATACGTATTACGAGTCGGGCGAGGTTTACAATGCGTTGAAGGACCTTGAAAAAGTAGAAAGGCAGTTGCCGGATACGACAACACTTCACCTTCTCCGGGGATTGGTGTTCACGAGAATGAAACGATATGCGGATGCAAAACAGTCGTTCAGGAGGGGCTTGGACAAGGATCCTGAAAATTCGGATCTGATGGTGAACATCGGCAACATACTTTATCTGGAGAGAGACTACGACTCGGCGCGCTTGTATCTGGGAAAGCTGGTTGACGATGGCATCACGCAGCCAAACGCCTATAACACGTTGGCATTGATCGAAGCGGAGACCGGGAATAATACGGCTGCGCTGCGGCACATCAGCAAAGCCCTGGAACTCGATCCATCGAATGCCTATTTTCTCAATAACCGTGGCTACATCCGGTTGTTGATGGGAGAAGCAATCGGTGCCTTGCAGGATATCAACGAGAGCATTACCATTGATCCCTACAACGCGTGGGCCTACAGGAATAAAGGTATTGTGGCCTTTGAGGCGAAAGATTTCAATGAAGCCCTGCGCTTATTGAAACATGCAGAATCGCTCGACCCGGCAATTACCGATCTCAACTACTATCTCGCGGAGGTCTATTGGGCATTGAACGAAAAAGCCCAGGCGTGCAATTATTTTGCAAAATCTGCGTCAGTGAATGATCGATTAAAACCTGCTGCGTCGCGGCGTTGTCCGGGCTAGACGGGGTCTACATCCACGACCATTTTTAC
>CBHTUB010000049.1:0-19575 GCA_966095595.1 uncultured Chryseosolibacter sp.
TGATTCAATGGCAAGGATGACCGGCTGCATTGTGTTGAAAAAATGAACTTGCAATTTATCAAAAATAGGGCACGAAAAGTATTGGCGTATTCTTTAACGGGAATCGCCTTTCTTGTTATTTCGTCCTTTCTGATCATACAAATACCTGCGGTCCAGGAGTTCCTGATTAAAAGATATCTCCGGTCGTTTTCAGATGTTATTGGTTTTCAGACGACCGTGGGCTCGTTTGATCTCATGTGGTTCGATCGCCTGGAGCTCAACAACGTCAGGATCATCGATCCCGACAAGAATGAAATGATCACTGCCGAAAGCATACTGATCAACTTCAAGCTTTCGCACCTCATAGAGCAACGCGACATCAATGTGGACGGGGTTTCCATTGAAAATGCCAGCGTATTGCTCACACGTATTCACGAGTCCGACACCAGCACCAACCTCAACATCAATGTTTTTGTCGATCGTATCAACGAAAAATACAGCGGGTCCGGCGGCGGGCAGGCCCCGATCATCAATATCGGCGAAGCGATTCTGAACAACAGCAGTTTTTCCTATATCGACCAGGAAAGGGATTCGATCAAACACGGTTTTAACTACAATCAATTCACCGTCGACATCAGGGAATCGGAATTGCAGAATTTCCTGATCCTTGGCGACACGACACAGTTCCAGGTGACTTCGCTGCTTGCAAAGGACAGGGCCACCGACTTCAGCATCCGTCAGATGTCCACTTTTTTCCGATTGAGTCAGCAGTCGATGGAATTTCTGGGCGTTGATCTTCACGCGGGCGAAAGTGTGATCCGCGACACCGTAATTTTTACATTCAACGGTCAGCAGGAGCTCAGTGATTTTGTATCGAAAGTGAAGATCCATGCAAACCTGGAAGAAACCGTCATCCATCCGAAAGACCTCGCCTTGTTTGCTCCTGAAGCTGGAAGGCTCACTCAACCCGTAGCGTTGAAAGGTTCGTTCAATGGACGCATCGACAAATTCAGGCTGAAGAACATGGAGATCGGAACGGGCAATACCGTTCTCAAGGGATCGCTGGAAATGGATGGTTTGCCCGACATTAACGAAACGTTCATCTTCCTTAAATTGAATCAATCGCGACTTGACTTCAACGATATTGCTTTCCTGTTCAATAATGGCGTCCTCGACCGTTTAACTCCTATGGGGCGCGTGAGCCTCGACGGCGAATTTGTCGGTTATCCCACCGACTTTGTTGCCAAAGGCGAGTTCAATGGCAAGCTTGGGCGCATTTCATCAGACATCAACTTCAAGGTGAACGAGGACAACTTCGATCGTTCCGTGTACAGTGGTAAACTTGCCCTGTATAATTTTCAGATTGGACGTTATCTGAACGATACCACGAACTTCCAGGCTGTAAATCTCACAGGTAACGTTAAGGGATCCGGTCTTACAAAGAAAACTGCGGATTTCCTTCTGAACGGAAAAGTCCACTCCATCGGCATCCGTCATTATAACTATCGCAACATCTCGACCAATGCGCGTTTTGCTTCGCAGTTGTTCAATGGCTTTATCACGATCGAAGACCCGAACCTTCAGTTCACCGCCCGGGGTTCGGTCGATCTGCGTGAAAACGTCAATGCGATCAAGATCGATGCCCAGCTGGACACAGCGTTTCTGCACAATCTCAATCTCACTCCAGCCTATACGTTTTTACATTCCGGGATCCGCATGGATATCAAGGGACTTCATCTCGATAGTCTCACGGGCGTTGCCGATCTTACCGACCTCAGGATCGGATATAAGACGAACCGCCTTCATCTGGCGGAAGTCAACTTTTCGTCGCAGCGCGAGGGCGATACCCGTGACGTCCGGGTGAAAACCGACCTTGTCAGCGCCGGAGTACGTGGAAAATTCCGGATCACCGATATTTCAAAGGACATCGAGACACTTGTACACGAAATCCTGTTAAATATCAGGAACGACAAGGATGAGATAGCAAACTATTACTCGGAAAAGAAATACAGGCCCAAATCGTATCAAACGGATTTCAACATCGAATTGCATGACGTGAGACCTTTGGCGCGGTTGTTCAATACCGACCTCTCCGTGTCGAAAAACAGCAGGATCCAGGGAAAATTTACGAGCGGCTATACGTCGATCATGCAGGTATACACCGACATCGACTCGCTTGAATACAACAAATCGATTTTTATCAACAACAACGTCGAAATCACGGCTTCAAAGATAGCCGATAGCACAAGCGTGCTTGCAATGGCGTTCGTGAATTCAGAAAGACAGATCATCACGTCGAAGCTCACAACAAAGAATCTCGTGACTGAGGCGATCTGGAACAATAACAAGATCGACTTCACTTTAGACGGTGACCAGGAGGGTCAATCGAACTATCTGAGGCTTGCAGGCGCAATCAACTTCCTCAAGGACAGTACCCAGGTGCGACTGGAGCCAAGTACACTGAAGCTTCTTGAAAAGATCTGGCAATTTGATCCGCGAAATCTTATCACCATTTCCAATCGCGAAGTGAGTGTCGAGCATCTCACGATGCAAAATGACCATCAGTACGTCTCTGCTAACGGAACGATCTCGCATGACGCTTCAAAAACTTTAGATTTGACCGTCAAGGACCTCGAGCTGGGATTGCTGAAGCCACTCATAGGCAGAGATATCTCGGGCATCCTCAATGCCGCCTTCGTGGTCAACGATTACTATGACAACCCATCGGTGGAGAATACGCTGAAGATCGACAGTCTCACGTTTGGCGATTTCCTTATAGGCAACATCACGGGCACCAATCAGTGGGATACTCTGGAAAATAAATTCCTGATCAATTTTTCAGTGGATAGAAACGCATCGAAGATCGTCAGTGTGAACGGTGTGTACAATCCAGCCATGCCGGAAAGTCCGCTCGACGTAAAGGCCGAGCTGCGAAATGCAAATCTCAAGATCATCGAACCCTTCCTCGAGGATATCTTCTCGAACCTTGGTGGGACCGTGAGCGGCGATTTCAAGATCACGGGTCCGCTCAGCGAACCCGAGATCCGCGGCGAGGGCAAAGTCCCCAACGGACAACTTACCGTGAACTACCTGAAGACCACATACACCTTCAATGGGATCGTTGGGCTTAGTCCGCATTCCATTTATTTCGAGGGGATCCAGATGACCGATCTCTTTAACAATCACGGAAGGCTTGATGGCACGATCACTCACGATAACTTCTTCAACATGCGCGTAAACCTGGACGCGTCCTTCAACAATTTCCAGGTACTGAACACGACAGCCAGGGATAACAGCTTGTTCTATGGCCAGGGGTATGCGTCGGGTGACCTGAACATCTTTGGTCACGTATCCAACCTCAAGATCACCGCTAATGCAAAGACTGAGCGCAACACCAGAATATCGATCCCTATCGGCGAAACTTCCGAAGTAGAGAAAAAGGAATTTATCAAATTCGTAAGCCTCACCGATTCAACCTTTCAGCAGTCAATGGAAGAGGCGGCAAAAAAAATCGACCTGACCGGAATTACGTTCGACTTCAACCTCGACGTGACGCCCGACGCCTATTGTGAAATTATTTTCGATATCAAGGCAGGCGACATCATACGTGGCCGCGGCAATGGCGATCTTCAATTCCAGCTCGACACAAAAGGCGAGTTCAACATGTTCGGTCCTTTCGAGTTCACGGAGGGATGGTACAATTTCACGCTCTACGATATCATCAATAAGGACTTCGAGATCAAAAAAGGTAGCCGTATCAACTGGTATGGCGATGCCTATCAGGGTATTCTCGACATATCGGCGTCATACAATCAGCTGGCTTCGTTCCTGCCGATTCTTTCTGACCAGACGCTGATCAATCAGCCACAGCTGAGACGAAAATATCCCGTACAAGTATTGCTGGACCTCGATGGACCCATGTTGTCACCGCAGATCAACTTCGATATCGTCGCGAAGGACCTTCCGCAGACGATCGTTGTCGAAGGGCGGAGTCCCGTGCGTTTGGGTTTCGAGTTCCAGGCATTCAAAAACAAAATGGATGAGCAGGAATTGAAGCGACAGGTATTCAGTCTGATCGTGCTCAGAAAGTTTTCGCCGCCCGAGTCGTTCAACACGTCTGGGTCGCTGGCGAATAGTGTAAGCGAGCTTCTTTCCAATACCTTGAGTAACTGGATAAGCCAGGTGGATGAAAATCTGGAGATCGATATCGATATGAGCAGCTTCGATCAGGAAGCCTTCAACACTTTCCAATTGCGTTTATCCTATACGTTGCTCAACGGAAGACTGCGCATTACACGCGATGCGACCACTTTCTATGGCAACCAGAGCACACAAAACACAACCAATCCGCAACAGAACAACCTCGCCAGCATAGCGGGAGACTGGACCGTCGACTACCTGCTTACAGCGGATGGAAAGCTGCGGGTAAAGATGTACAACCGAAGCAATATCAATCCCATCCTGAATACCCTGAACACTCAAAACGCGGTAACAACCGGTGTCAGTATCTCGCACGTTCAGAGCTTCAATCAGCTCAGGGATATCTGGCGAGCATCACGCCGCAGAAAAAATCAAGCTCAGCCACCCGAGGAAGATGTCGACGCAAATGAAACAGATAACAAACAAAAGGATGACGGAAGCCATTAGCCAGCTCGGGATTGATTTAGATTTTAGAAGTGAAATGCATCTAACTTTGTGCTCCTTTGTGGACCATTTTGTAATGGATTTCAAACGGGGAGTACAGCTCTGTCAATGAAACATCTCATCCTTCCACTACTGATTCTCCATTCGTTCGCCTCGATCGCCCAGTCCGATACTACACGACAACAGTTCAATAAAAAGCGGTTCAATACACTGGTGATTGCTTCATCTGCCGCCTATGTTGGCGGAATGGCCGGGCTGAATGAGCTTTGGTATAAAGACCAGGAACGTCAGTCATTTCAATTTTTCAACGACAACGCCGAGTGGAAACAAGTCGACAAGCTCGGACATTTTTATTCAGCCTTTCACCTCAGTCACGCAACGCAGCGCGCGTTTCTCTGGACAGGCACTTCACGGAGAAAGTCTGCCCTGATCGGAGCCATCGCCGGATTCGCCTTACTCGCTCCTATCGAAGTGTTCGATGGATATTCAGCAGCTTATGGCGCTTCAACGGGGGACCTGATGGCAGATGCAGCCGGCTCGTTGTTTTTTTACGGGCAGCAGTCACTCTGGAATGAAATAAGGATATATCCCAAATTCTCTTATCATCATTCGGATTATGCCGCGTTAAGAAGCAACATTCTTGGTAATACAACGCCCAGCAGAATTTTGAAGGATTATAACGGCCAGACACTGTGGCTTTCGTTCGATCTGGACAAATTTGCTCCTTCGGTTCCAAAATGGCTTAACATCTCCGTTGGGTACGGTGCTGAAGAAATGATCTATGGGCGGGACAACCAGAACATCGAATATGGACTACATCCATACCGGCAGTTTTACCTGGCGATCGATCCTGACCTGACCGCCATACGGACAAAAAACAAGACCGTGCGGACCCTGCTGTTCCTGGTGAATATGATCAAGTTTCCGGCACCCACGGTCGAATGGTCCAAACAGAGACTGCGCTTTCACGGGCTATACTTCTAAATTTATTTTCTGCCGGTTCTATTGGCGTTAGAATCAATTTGTTAACTTCATTACCTCATCAAAATTCCTAAACCTATGAATGTTATCTCTACTGTTAAAAAATATGCAGACCAGATCGGAGGACAGTATACGGATTACGATCAGACCAAGTCTGTTATCGTGATACCACTGGACCGCAGCAGATTTCAAACCGTGCTTGCACAAACTCAGAAAAGCCCGGTTTCAGGAAGAGATCAGGCGGTTTTTACCTCGAAAGTTTGCGAATACCGGGCTGAGATGGATCTGAAGTCACTGCTCGAGCAAAATGCAAATTTCGATTACAGCAAATTTGTTTTGGAGGACGGTTACCTGAAGGTCGAAGCATCATGTCTGGCTTCGTCGACTTCGGAAGAACAGGTTCGTGAAATGATCCAGGAGGTTGCGCAACTTGCCGATCATTTCGAAGACAAGCTCACCGGCCAGGACATTCACTAGGAAACTATTTCGCAAAGAATCGCGTATTTTGTGAACGCAAGTTGCTCTATCGCCTTCTGCCAGCCGGCGGGGGGAGGAAAGTCCGGGCAATACAGAGCATCGTACTTCCTAACGGGAAGGTTCCGATCACGATCGGAAACAGACAGTGCCACAGAAAACAGACCGCCTGCCTTCGCGTAAGCTTTGGCGGGCAAGGGTGAAAAGGTGAGGTAAGAGCTCACCGCCCCGGTAGTGATATCGGGGGCATGGTAAACCTTACGAATTGAAAGGTCAAATAGGCCCCGATTGTCAGCAAAAGCTGACGGTGAGTTGCTCGCTCATTTATCGGGGTGGGTAGACTGATTGATCCCGATGGTGACATCTGGACCAGATAAATGATAGAGGTCCGCCAGCTGGCGGAAGACAGAACCCGGCTTATAGACTTGCTTTTTTTTAAAACCTTCCCGTTGTTATAAAGCAGGAAGGTTTCTTTATTTTAGCCCGCACTTAATTTCGCTGACAAATGTCCAAAATCCTTGTTGTTGAAGATGATCACAAGATCAGAGCCATACTCAAAGAGATCCTTCAGGATAAAAATCATGAAGTAGATGAGGCCGCCGATGGCGCAGAGGGCTTCAAAAAACTCGAGGGCGGGATGTATGATCTTTGCATCTGTGACATCAAGATGCCAAAGATGGACGGCATGGAAGTCCTGGAAAAAGCGAAGGCCGAAGGCATCTCTACCAACTTCGTCATCATTTCTGCCCATGGCAACATCGACATTGCCGTTGAGGCCGTAAAGAAAGGCGCTTTCGATTTCCTGCAAAAACCGTTTGACCTTGGCAGACTCGAGATCACACTAAGGAATGCGCTTGATAAAACTACGCTGGTGAAGGAGACGAAAAATCTCCGCAAGAAGATCTCACGCAAGTACGAAATGGTGGGAGAATCGGCAACGGTGAAGGAAATGCAGGACATGATCGACAAGGTCGGCCCCACGGATGCCCGTGTGCTGATCATTGGACCGAACGGATCCGGAAAGGAACTGGTCGCAAAATCGATCCATGAAAAGAGTAAAAGGGCAAATGGTCCGCTTGTAGAGGTTAATTGTGCGGCGATCCCTTCCGAGCTTATTGAAAGCGAATTATTCGGTCATGAAAAAGGCTCGTTTACGTCCGCTATCAAGCAGCGACTTGGAAAATTCGAGTTGGCGGAAGGCGGAACACTGTTTCTCGACGAGATTGGAGATATGAGTCTTTCGGCCCAGGCAAAGGTGCTGAGGGCGCTGCAGGAGAATAAAATTACCCGCGTTGGTGGCGATAGGGAATTACCGGTTAATGTAAGGGTCGTTGCGGCAACGAATAAGGACCTTCGCAAGGAGATAGCGGAGAATCGCTTCCGGGAAGATCTATACCACAGGTTAAGCGTGATCGTGATCAGGGTGCCATCCCTGAATGATCGCAAGGATGATATCCCTCTCCTCGTAGACAAGTTCCTCGAAGACATCGCTGAGGAATATGGCGCAAAGAAAAAGGCAATAGAAGCCAAGGCAATAGACGCACTGAAAGCGCACAACTGGACAGGAAATATCCGTGAGCTCCGGAACGTAGTTGAAAGGCTTGTAATTATGAGCGGAAATGAAGTCTCCGCTCAGGATGTTGAAAAATATCTATAATTAGATCTTTCTCTCTGTTTCTACCTTCTTAGGGGCTTCCTTCTTGCTGTAAGTCGGGCAAGTGTACTGACTGCATGCAGATACGAATCCAGCTAAGAGTACTAACGCTACAATTTTTTTCATGGAGTTTCGGCTTTGATAAAACAAAAATATAATTCTTTAAGTAATAAACAAACTGGGCGGGCGTTTGCTACTGTCTAACTGATTATCAGTCTATTCGACCAATAAATTACATCCCCTTACCTCCGAATTATCCATCCTCCCCAGCACTTCAAAACTGCCATTTTCATTCACTTTTCCGAGATCCTCGGTTTCTATAAATGCTATGGAATGCCAGTTCGCAAGGTCTATGACATTTATCCCGCAAGTTTCAGATAGTAACCCCCGCCTCAATGGATCGCTTATATCGCGGCCGATAATTTTCATCCACGGCGGCGGATTAAAAAAACGGCCATCCACCATATAGGCCTGGCTCAATAATTCCGTCATGCCATACTCAGAATAAAGACGGTTCACGCCAAGACCGTGTTTCAAAATTCCATGAAGTTCTTCGCGGATGATCTCCTTCCTTCGGCCCTTCATACCCCCAGTCTCAAAAACCATGCTGTTTCCGAGATCCAACCTATCGTATTTTTCGACCAGGTCCAGGAGCGCAAAACTGACTCCCCACAGGATCACTTTCCTGCCATCATCCGGACGTGCCGCCATATCCCTAACAAGCCGATCCAGGTCGTGAAGATAAAAACCCGACACTCCCGAACCACTTTCCCTGATAAAGTGCTCCATCATGGCGATCAGCGATGACCCTTTTCGCTCCAGATATGAGGGAAGGAGGGCGAAAAAATGGTAGTTTTTCAGGCTTCCAAAAAAATGCTCGAAACAGCGAACGGAGTGCTGACGGTAAAAATCAAGGCTTCGCAAATAATGTTTGCTGGTAGTCATTCCGGTGGTGCCACTGCTTGTAAAGCATACTTCCTCCGTCCAGGCACCAGTTTTTACAGTATGGTTCTTGAAGAATGAGATCGGCAAAAAGGGGATCTGGTCGATGGCATCCACATCGGTCACCTTTACCCCAAGGTTGGTGATAAATGCGTTATAGAGAGCATTGTTCGCTGCCTGATATCGAAAGAGTGATAGCGCAATATTGTTAAAAGTCTGATCGTTAACCGTATATATTTGTCCGGCAAAACTTTCGAAAGAATTCAAGCGTACGTAATTTAATCGCGTTAAAAGAACATGAAGATACTTAAGGGTCTGGCATTTTTTCTAGTTTTTTCTGTCCTCGGATCATGCTTTGACCCACCGGAATTTCCTGCCGTTCCGGAAATAGAATTCGAACGTGCGGTTTTCATTGAAACACCCGGCACATCCGAAGCCGACTCCCTGGTGTTGTATATCAACTTTAAGGACGGCGATGGCGACCTGGGCCTCCCTTCCAATGGCAACGTCAGCGACCCTTATCACCCTTTGAACTACTTCGCGGGAACAAAGATTACTTCGCAGGATACTGCACTTCAAACGCTATCGACAGCCAATTGGGATGGCGTTCCCTATACCGTGCTCAATGGCGGCAATAGCAGTGGCAAACTTGTTACGTTCGACCTTCGGGACAACCCCGATTTCAGCGGGCTTCCCTCATTCACGGCGCCGTACAAATGCACACGCTATAACATCGATACTCTGGCGATCGAAGAACCCGACAAGGGTATTATCGACAATTCATATAACGTCTTCGACACGGCAGTTTTCAGGGATTTTTACAATCCCGAGCAACTGTACACCTTTTACTACGTGACCGACACGTTTTACGTGGAGCCGAATCCAAACTACTACAACATCGAGGTAGATTTCTTCAAATACGATGACGATACAAACACCTACGTAGAATTCGATTGGAGAAATTATTCGCCTGATCCCAACACCTGTGGTCAGACCTATGATTCAAGATTCCCGGTGCTGTCGGAGAACTCTACGGCACTCGATGGCACGTTAACCTACGCAATGCGTTCGATCGGTTTCAGAAAGATCTTTGGAACCAATATCCTGAGGCTCCGGATCCAGATCAAGGACCGGGCATTGCACCTGAGCAACTCCATCACTACACCACCATTTACCCTGGACGATATCAAGCCCTAGCTAAAAAAATAGCTAGCTTAGTATAACGCGGGGAATTTCCCGGGGTTTGCTTCGCGCATCACGTTATACACTGCTTCGAACACATCCTCGGTATTTGGCTTCGTGAAGTAATCTCCATCGGACGCATAAGCTGGCCTGTGTTCTTTTGCCGTGATAGTGGTTGGTCTCGAGTCGAGGTATTGATATGCATTCTCGCGCTCGAGGACCTGCTGCATCATAAACGACGTGGCGCCGCCTGGAACATCCTCGTCAGCAAAAATTATCCTGCTCGTCTTCTTCACTGATTCAAGGATCATGTTATTGACGTCGAATGGAAGCAGGGTTTGCACATCGATCACTTCGACCGAGATACCTGCTTTCGTCAACTCTTCAGCAGCTTCCATCACAATACGGCACATTGACCCATAGGTCACGACGGTGATGTCCGAGCCTTCGCGAAGTATTTCAGGAACGCCAAGCGGAACGGTGAACTCGTCGATATTCTCCGGCAAACGTTCCTTTAACCTGTAGCCATTGAGACACTCGATGATCACCGCTGGGTCTTCCGACTTCAGCATGGTGTTGTAGAAGCCTGCTGCCTGCGTCATGTTACGTGGAACAAGTATATACATGCCGCGCAAGCTGTGAAGGATCATACCTATCGGCGAGCCCGCGTGCCATACGCCTTCCAGCCTGTGGCCACGCGTTCTGACAATAAGAGGCGCGCTCTGTCCGCCTTTCGTGCGGTAGTGCAGCGTTGCCAGGTCATCAGACAGGGTCTGAAGACCATAAATGAAATAATCGAGATATTGAATTTCTGCTATCGGTCTGAGCCCGCGCAACGCAAGGCCTATGCCCTGCCCTACGATGGTACACTCGCGGATACTGGTGTCCGTTACCCTCAGCTCTCCGTGCTTTTGCTGCAAGCCAGCAAATCCCTGGTTCACATCACCGATCTTTCCCACATCCTCACCGAATGCCAGTACACGAGGATCGCGGGACAACGCTGCATCAAAGCAATGCTGCAAAATTTCGCGGCCGTCGATGACCGGAGAATTTTCGGTATAAACAGGAGCAATCTCGCTCACCCTTAATGCCGACTTTTCGGTTTCATTATAAAGGTGAGAGCTGTACCGGTCGTAATTATCTACCTCCGCTTTTCTGATCCACTCCTGAATCGCTGTACGTGCTTCTATGCTTTCATCACGCAGAACGTGAATGGCCTTCTTCGCTGCACGCATGGTCTCGAATCTTGTCGGATTGATCGCCTTTACCAGCTCGAGCCTGATCTCTTCGAGGTCGGTAGCATGGCGGCTTTCTTTTTCGGCCTCCGTCAGCAGGCTTGTAATGAAGTTCTGATCTTTCCTGATGTCATCCGTGAATGCTTTCCATGCCCGCTCCTTTCCCTGCTTCGCGGATTGCTTTGCTTCTTTCTCGATCGCATCGACCTCCTCCGGCAGGATCATCACTTCTTCAATGATCCACTGCCGCATTTTGCGAATACAATCATGCTCTGCTTCCCAGGCAAGTCTTTCTTTCGATTTGTATCTTTCATGGGAACCGGACGTCGAGTGGCCCTGGGGTTGCGTCATCTCGATGACATGCACAAGCACGGGAACATGCTCTTCACGGCAGATCCGCTCAGCGCGCTGATAAGCTTCGATCAGCTCGACATAATCCCATCCCTTTGCAACGATGATCTCAAAACCTTTTTCATCAGCCGTTCTCTGCAATCCCGCAAGCGCCCTGGAGATGCTTGATTTTGTAGTGTGATATTCTGCCGGAACGGAAATTCCGTAACCATCATCCCACACCGACATGAGCAATGGCACCTGCAACACACCGGCGGCATTCAACGCTTCGAAGAACATGCCCTCGGACGTGGATGCATTGCCGATAGTCCCGAATGCGATCTCGTTTCCATTGTGTGAGAGATTGGTGTACGATTTCAGCCCTGGATTATCCCTGAAAAGTTTCGAGGCATAGGCGAGTCCAAGCAATCGCGGCATTTGTCCCGCTGTTGGAGATATATCGGCACTGCTGTTTTTTGTTTCGGAGATGTTTTTCCAATTGCCTTGCTCATCGAGGAAACGGGTTGCATAATGGCCGTTCATCAACCTTCCTGCTGATGCCGGATCCGCCTTGACGTCCGTGTGCGCGTACAATTGAGCGAAATACTGCTGTACGGTGAGCTCGCCGATAGCGAACATGAATGTTTGGTCGCGGTAGTAACCGGAACGGAAATCGCCGTTTTTGAAAACCTTGGCCATGGCAATTTGTGCCACTTCTTTTCCGTCGCCGAAAATGCCAAACTTGGCTTTCCCCATGAACACTTCTTTTCTGCCGATGAGACTAGCTTCCCTGCTCTCGATGGCAAGGCGGTAGTCGTTCAGGATCTCCTTGACTCTGGTCTGGGAGAATTTGGTTTTCGCTTCCTTAATCACGCGCAAAGGGGTTCAGTCCGAAATCGTTTTCAAACACAGTTCGTGTCAAAAATAGCCATTCACTTCTACCTTTCAAAAGTCAATTTCCCGGCGAAATTTTCGTCTTCCATTTCAGCCGAAATCAGAAGGAAAAGGCTGTTCAAATCCCAAAAACGCACTGATTATTTTGAAGATTTCAACTAATGACCGACGGTTGGAGAAGGTATTTTGAAAATCCTATATTTGCGCACTCTAAAACGATTGAAATCATGATCATTGGCGTTCCTAAAGAAATTAAAAACAATGAAAACAGGGTGGCGTTGACGCCGGCTGGTACACAGGAGTTGGTAAAAAGAGGTCATACCGTTTACGTGCAGGCAACCGCGGGCGTGGGCAGTGGATTTGGAGACGACCAGTACGCACAGGCAGGAGCAAAAATTCTCGCAACCGCCGAGGAAGTTTTTGCCATCGCCGAGATGATCATGAAAGTTAAGGAGCCCATCGAGCAAGAGTATAAGCTTATCAAAAAGGGTCAGCTTGTCTTTACCTATTTCCACTTCGCATCATACGAACCGCTGACGAAAGCAATGATTCACAGCGGCGCAGTATGTCTCGCCTACGAAACGGTAGAGCGTGCGGACGGAAGCCTGCCGCTTCTCGTTCCGATGTCGGAAGTTGCCGGAAGGATGTCGATTCAGGAAGGTGCAAAATATCTCGAAAAACCTTTGAAAGGCCGTGGCATTCTGCTCGGGGGCGTTCCCGGTGTGAAACCTGCTAAAGTACTTGTACTCGGCGGTGGTGTTGTAGGCACCAACGCAGCAAAAATTGCCGCAGGTATGGGAGCCGATGTTACCATCATGGATGTGAATCTCAACCGACTCCGCTACCTCGATGATGTAATGCCGAAGAATGTTCACACCATGGTATCGAACGACTACAGCATTCGCGAGCTGGTGAAAGATCATGATCTCATCATCGGTGGCGTGCTTATCCCCGGAGCAAAAGCTCCTAAGCTGATCACACGTGATATGCTGAAAACAATGCGTCCGGGAACGGTCCTGGTAGACGTCGCCGTAGACCAGGGTGGTTGCATCGAAACGTGTACACCAACAACGCACGAGAACCCTACGTTCATCATCGACGATGTAGTTCACTACTGCGTGGCCAATATGCCTGGCGCAGTGCCTTATACCTCTACACTGGCATTAACGAATGCAACTTTACCTTACGCTATTCGCCTGGCGAACCAGGGCTGGAAAGAAGCTTGTCAGGAAAGCTCTGAATTGCGCCTTGGCCTGAACGTGATACATGGTGAAGTAGTGTACAAGGGTGTGGCAGATGCGTTCAACCTCCCGTACCACGACGTGAAGAAATTTCTATAATTGATCAAACTCAGGCATGGCCGCCAGCATCTGGTAGCCATGCTTTTCCCAATCTATCGCTGCACAGTAGTGCGCCATGCCATTGGTCACTACCAGATATTTCGCTTTCATTGTGTGGTTATAAACGGAGGCCTGCCGGACTGTACTTTCATTAATTTGCTGATCTGCTGATTTGCACTCGACCACCATCCAGGGCGCACCAGCGCGATCGTATACTACGAGATCCGCACGTTTGCTGAGCTGGTTGTATTTCAGACCTCCCTCGATCCTGATCAGCGATTTCGGATATTGAAGGTGATTGATCATGTAGTTGATAAAATGCTGACGTACCCATTCCTCCGGCGTAAGCACCACATCCTTTCGACGGATACTATCGAAAATCCACAGTTTCCCTTCTGCTTTCTTTACCTTAAATTCAAATTCCGGGAGATTCAGTCGTAACATGTGTCTGCCAAAATTAACAAACACAAAAAGATGTTCGCGCAAATTTCGCAGGCAATGTTTGCGAATCGCTGGATATTATTTGAATTTGTATCCGGCAAGATCGTAACGGAGAAAGTATTGCATGAAAACGAAGAAAGAAATTGTTGAAAACTGGTTACCGCGTTACACCGGACAGGCACTGGGTAAGTTTGGAGAATACATTTTGCTTACAAATTTCGATAACTATGTAAAAGCGTTTTCAGAGCTGCACAATGTGCCGGTGAACGGACTCGACAAGCCGATGCGCAGTGCCACCGCCGAAGGCATCACGATCATCAACTTTGGAATGGGAAGCCCGAATGCGGCCACAGTAATGGATTGCCTGAGCGCGATCTCTCCGAAAGCTGCCGTGTTTCTTGGTAAATGCGGAGGACTAAAGAAAAACCATCTCGGTGATCTTATACTGCCTATAGCGGCGATCAGGGGCGAAGGTACATCCAATGACTATTTCCCGCCTGAAGTACCTGCATTGCCATCCTTTGCGCTTCAAAAGGCTATCTCCACTACCATTCGCGATTTTAACCAGGACTACTGGACAGGCACGGTTTATACAACCAACAGACGGGTTTGGGAATGGGATGAAGACTTCAAGGAATACCTGAGAAAGATCAGGGCCATCGCCATCGATATGGAAACTGCCACCATCTTCAGCACGGCTTTTCATAACAAGATCCCCACAGGTGCGTTGCTGCTTGTTTCAGATCAACCCATGGTGCCGGAAGGTGTCAAAACGGAGGTCAGTGATATGAAGGTAACACAGAATTTTGTCCAGCGGCATTTACAGATCGGCATCGACTCGCTAAAGCAGTTGATCAATAACGGGATGACTGTTAAACATCTTCGCTATTAGTGGTATTGGCTAGTGGGTATTGGCATTTGGCTATTTACCGAATACTACGCTCCGCTGGCTACTGACCAATTTTTTTACTCCGTACTGAGCGCAGCAGCACCATGCCGATCACGAAATAAACTCCCAGCGCCAATGCGCTATATCGCATGCTTCCGGTGAGCTGATTGATCAGGCCGTATGAGAATGTTCCAAGAACGATGGAGATGTTGTAGGTCACGTCGTAAAAACTGAAATACGAGGTGTGGTCGATTGTGTTTTGCGGGATGAGCTTAGAGTAAGTTGCACGTGAAAGTGATTGGATGCCGCCCATGACGAGTCCAACGATCACGGCGAGTCCATAAAACTGAAATTCAGTCTGGATGAAAAAAGCGCCTACACAGACCGCTATCCAGATAGAGATCATCGTAAGAAGCGAAAATCGATTTCCCTTCGCCTCGGAAAGTTTTGCAAACGCCCACGCGCCGAGCGAACCCACAAGCTGGATCAGCAAAACGGTCATGATCAACTTACTGGACTCGAGGTGCAATACATCGGTACCAAATAGCGCCGCGAGGTACATTACGGTCTGCACGCCCATGTTGTAGAAGAAAAATGCCGTGAGAAATTTTTTAAGGTCTGATTGTGTCTCCAGGCTTTTCCACACCTTTCGTATCTCCTCGTACCCTTTTCTCCAGATATCACGTCCGGGGCGCTGATTGGTTGGGTTATCGGGAAGGATGGAAAAGGGTATGTAGGCAAAACCGATCCACCACGCTCCCACCAGAAGAAATGACACGCGCGTTGCCATGCTCTCGTCGGGGAATCCGAAAGATGTGTGTCCCAGGATGAGCGCGAGACAAATGACCATCAGGATCACGCTGCCATAATATCCCATTGAATAGCCACGTGCACTTGTATCATCATAACGATCTTCTGTCACAATCTCCGGGAGGTAAGCATCATAAAATACAAGGCTGGCTGAATAGCCAATGCTCGCCGTAACGGAACAAAAGATTGCCCAGGTGAGCATCGAGTCGTCCGCAAAGAAATACAATCCCATGCAGGACAACCCTCCGAGCCAAACGAAGAACTTCATGAACATCTTCTTGTTACCGGTATAGTCGGCGACGCCGGAAAGCAAGGGAAGAATGGCGGCTACAATTAAAAATGAAAAGGACAGCGCATATGAGTAGAGGACCGAGTTCTGGATATCAAACCCGAGGAAATTCACAATGTCACTTTCTTTTACCGCTCCCGTAGCGGCATCATTGATTTTTGTTACCGCTTTGGCCTTATAGTAGACGGGAAAAATTGCCGAGGTGATGACCAGGGAGTAAACCGAGTTAGCCCAATCGTACATATACCAGGCGCGCACTGTTTTTTTGTTATTCAGGGGCGAAGCGAGCGTAACATCATTCATATTCAGACGTTTCCTGGTGGCGAATATACGCCAAATACGGAGTAATTAAATTGCAGTCACTGAGGTGCCGGAAACTTGCAAAGCGGGAGTTTTATCCATTTATTTGTGCCCTGATTTCCCAGGAGAGGTGTCCGAGTGGTTGAAGGAGCACGCCTGGAAAGTGTGTATACGGGAAACCGTATCGAGGGTTCGAATCCCTCTCTCTCCGCCTGCGCCAGCTAAGTTTGGAAGAACGAGGCTGGCTTTTTTTGTTAGATATCTTTTCCATCAAAGCTTCGTTCAGTGGGAGGCTTCGGCGGACGCGTCCACACAACAGACAGTATACCTGAATTTCGCGCTGGTAATCTTGCTCTTTGTGGCGCCATTTTTCAGGCAAAGTATACATCGGCTGCGGGCATTTTTTCCGTCAGAAATTCGTATCTTAATAGAACCTTTTAAAGGATGCCCATCCGTTAAAGCGATGACCATTCGTGGTTGTCGCTTTTTCTGTCATCTCCTGACAAAATTACATCAATACACCAGCTGAATAATGTACAGCTTTTTTTGCACGGGCATTTCCCGTTTTTTTCTACCTTGCGCCAAATTTTAAAATTTGATCACTAACCTCTGACTCGATCTCTAAGATGCAACTCACTGCTAAACTCCTTCAGTTATTGCCGCTGCAAACCGGCGCCGGAAAAAATGGTGAATGGAAAAAACAAGACATCATTGTCGAAACGACCGGGCAGTATCCCAAAAAAGTTTGCGTCTCCATCTGGGGTGATAAGATCGACAACAACAAGCTGAAGCCCGGCAACATCCTTAAGCTCGATTTTGAGATCGAAAGCCGTGAATACAATTCACGCTGGTATACCGATGTTCGCGCATGGCGCATTGAGGTGCAGGGTGCACAAGGCAGTAGCTCTGCTGACAACGACTACGTCCCTCCTGCCGTTGATATGAGTTCACAGTCGGACGACGACATGCCGTTCTGATTGTCAATGGGAGGTTAGTCAATGATCAATGGTCATTGGTCAATTGTAAATAGTCGATGGCCTGTGATGGTGGCTCCGATTCGAAAGGATGACGACGATGATCCTGATACAACCGTAATCTTCAACTCACCTTACCGGTCACAATTCCGCAAACTGCAATGAATCTTGAGGCTATTGCAGGGCTGTGATATTTGCTTGTCGTCATATTGGAGTCACTGATTGTATTAGTTTATTCAGATCCTTTTTCGAATTTCGAAAACTTCGAAGCTAAAGTTTACGTTGTTCCAGCTCAACATCTGGTCTTTATGAAATCTCCCCTGTGGATTTTCCTGACGATATTTTGTTTCGCGACCATTCCGGTTTATTCCCAATCCAATCTCGGAGGCATTTATGCCGGCGATGGAAATGAATTTGTACTCACATTCAGGAAAAACAAAAACGAAGTACAATTTACCGCTGTGTATTCAAAGGCCTCTCAGCTTGCCCTGTCAAATGGTTGGAACAATGGCGATGTTAAATTTGAAGGTAAGGTACTGGACGAAAATACACTTGAAATTAAATACTATCAGATGCGCGCGGCCAATGAGATCTGTGGTCCTGTCAAGATCATCACAATTGACGGCCCCTTTCGCGCATCAGTAAAAACCGAGAAAATAGATGGGCGTAAATCGAAGACAATCATTCAGTTTTCTTTTCCTGATTATTATCTGAACCCTGAAACGTGCCGGTGGGTAGCACATGGCTTCGACAAGGAGGTTTACTTCTCCAGGATCGAGCGTCGATGATCATGGCCGGTATTTGCTGACGGCTCTTTTTAACAAAGCACAAATTTCCTTGAACCCAGTTGGCTTTACCAGGTAATCATCCGCTCCCACGGCCAGCGACCGCTCCCGGTCTGTCCTATAGTCAGAAGTCGTATACACCAACAGCGGAATTCGTCTGAGCCGTTCGTTGCTCCTGATCTTGCCGATCACCTCGATGCCGTTTATATCTCCCGGCATGTTCAAATCGACAAACAACAGGTCGGGTAATGAAGTGGACTGCTCGAGAAGCCGCAGACCTTCACTTCCCCCGGTTGCCAGCCATAACGCGACATTCGGATCGACAAAGCTCATGGCCTCGGAGAATAGTTCCTGATCTTCCTTGTCGTCATCTATATACAGTATAGTCATAAGGGTGTTGCCAATATAGCCTAAAAGCACGTCATGCTTTCATCATAAAAGATTAACCAACCTTCGACTGATAGGCACTGCCTGTACATCCGTGAATGCAGGCGGCGCGAAAAGCCCCAGGTAAGTCGGACAAAGATGTCGTGACCAACCTGAATGATGACGTAATAATCCGATGCATATATGAAATAAAGCCTGGCAGGATTAAGATTAAGGCTACCACATTTGTGATAGCCCCGCCAACCTATCGAAAATCACTATAATTATCTTCCTCAGTAGAGATGCCAGAATTGCCGGTAAAAAATCTGTGCCGGCGTCAGATCTCCATGCTCCCGAGAGCCCGCTTTCGGCCCCCGACTGTACGGGTCCGAACAATCATCTATCGATTACCTTTTGAAAATCGATCAAAACCGCGGTTTTTACGATTGGCATTATTATTACTACAAATAGGAAAATATTATTTCCGATGAAGCAGTATCAACTCGGTGAATTCGAAGAAGTCGTGATGCTAACGGTGGGTGTATTGTTCGACGAAGCCTATGGTGTTTCGGTCAAAGGTGAGATTGAAAAGAGGTTGTCGCGTAATGTCAGTGTTGGCGCGCTTCAAACCGCACTGCAGCGTCTCGAGCACAAAGGTTATCTCAAGTCACGTGAAGGTGAAGCCACTCAGGAGCGTGCCGGCAGGCCGCGGCGATATTTTACGATCACGGCACTCGGGCAGAGAGCACTCGAGCACACGCGAAAGACCAGAGAGGCTTTATGGCAGGCTATTCCAAAACTCGCGCTCCACAACAAATTTGTAGCCGTGTCATGAATACGAAGCCATCCCCGCCAAAATTCTTCGAAAGGCTTTTCCGATGGTTCTGTCGTCCGGACATCCACCGCTATGTAGAAGGCGACCTCATAGAATTGTACGAGATCCGGCGCAGGAACCTGGGGCCGCGAATAGCACGGATCAGATATGCCATAGATGTCCTGCTTCTATTCAGACCAGGCATTGTGAGGCCCATTAAAAAAAACCAGACCCTAAATCACTACGACATGT
>CBHTUB010000050.1:0-19402 GCA_966095595.1 uncultured Chryseosolibacter sp.
CCTGGCTCCAATGCGCGATGGAGGATATATTTTACTTCCGACAGGGAGTTCTTCATGCTCGGGGCACGCTGGGCAAATCAGCAATTCTTTTTTGACGGGCAGGGCAAGGTGCTGGGATTTTATATACTGGGAGACAATTATAAGGCGGTGGTGCGGAAAGTCGATCAGGTCGATTAGTCTAACGTGCGCTTTGCGCTCAACGCTTCGGTCAAAATAACTGGATTAACCGCTCAGTACAGGAGTACATAATACCCACGAGTTTGAATTCACGAGCCCTCTGATGTTCCGCGCTTTTTCATAGCGACATCCCGACGTAATTCAATTTCAAATACAGGTTAGGAAGGAGATGTGTTGGCATCCGGCTTGACTGTTAATTTTTTAATTGTAAAAAATACATTTAAATTCAATTTTAATTTTGAATTTAACAAGCCTCGCCAACAAACCATGATGTTATTTCACAGGCCGATAGATATAGCTGAAAGTTTACAGTGTTTCATTTTCATAGCGTTATGCAGCACTTGCAGTCCGGCATTTGCTCAGTCAACTGACTACAACCTCACTCTCGATGTTAAACAGCAGGGCAAGCCGCTGCGGCCGGTCTGGGCCTACTTCGGCTATGATGAGCCTAACTATACCTACATGAAGGACGGGAAAAAACTGTTGACTGAGTTATCTGCACTCAGCCCTGTTCCCGTCTACGTCAGGGCACACAATCTTCTCACATCTGGCGATGGAACGCCGGCGTTGAAGTGGGGGTCTACCAATGCCTACACCGAGGATAAAAATGGAAAACCTGTTTACAACTGGGTGGTTGTCGACAGCATCATCGACACCTACATGGTGAGAGGAATGAAGCCTGTTGTAGAGATCGGTTTTACGCCCGAGGCATTGTCCGTGAAACCTCAGCCTTACAAACATGAATGGAAACCGGGGATCGACTACAATAAAATATATACGGGCTGGGCATATCCGCCAAAGGATTATAGGAAATGGGGAGATCTGGTTTATGCCTGGGTAAAGCACGCTGTCGGCCGATATGGGAGGGAAGAAGTCAAGTCGTGGTGGTGGGAAGTATGGAACGAGCCCAACATAGGTTATTGGCAGGGAACACAGGAAGAATTCTTTATGCTCTACGATCATGCGGCGGATGGTGTGAAACGGGCGTTGCCCGAGGCACGTATCGGTGGTCCCTCGACCACGGGACCGGGCTGGGACAAGGCGGCCGCCTATCTCAGGAATTTTTTACAACACTGCGAGAATGGAAAAAATTATGCGACGGGAAAAACCGGCTCTCCCCTCGATTTCATCAGTTTCCATGCAAAGGGAAGTCCGCGCGTTGTCGATGGCCACGTAAGGATGAACATGTCGCCGGAACTGAACGATGTGGCGAAAGGCTTCGCGATCGTCAGCAACTCAGCTTTCAGGAATCTTCCGATACTGATCACTGAATTCGATCCGGAGGGTTGTGCAGCGTGCGGGATGACCACGAATCCGGAAAACGCTTATCGCAACGGAACGATGTATTCGAGCTATACCGCCTCTTCTTTCGCAAGGCTCTATGACCTGGCAGATCGGTACCAAGTCAATCTCGAGGGTGCCACAAGCTGGTCGTGTGAATTTTAATGTCAGCCGTGGTTCCATGGATTCAGGGATCTCGCTACGAATGGAGTCGACAAACCCGTCCTTAATGTTTTTCGCATGTATGGTTTGATGAGGGGCAATCGGCTGAACGTGGTGAATCCGCGTGAGATATCGCTGGATAGCATCATGAAGAATAGTGTACGCGATCGGAAGCCGGATGTACATGCCCTCGCAGTGGCCGGCGACGCGTCGGCTTCCGTGATGGTCTGGAACTATCACGACATGGACGTACCGGGAGAAAGTGCATCGGTGAAAGTCATTGTCAAAAATATTCCCTCGCGAAAGGTTTTGCTCAATCATTACAGGATCGACAGCGATCACAGCAACGCGTACGAAGTTTGGAAGAAAATGGGATCACCTCAGAATGTTAGCGATGAACAATATAAGGAACTGGAGAAGGCGGGACAGCTGCAGACGTTACATTCTCCGAAATGGATAGCCGCCATTGATGGTGAAGCTATAATAGAGTTCTCCCTGCCAGCCCAGGGTATATCGCTCCTGACATTGGAGTATCAACGCTGACCGATATTACACTTGCCGATAATTCACAATCTGAGACCACTAAAATCAGAATACACGCGGAATTGCAACAATCCGTTTAAGCACGGTCGATCTTTTCTATATTACTTCGATATGAAGAAATTACTTACGCTCACACTTGTCCTAACGAGTTTTATCATGACGAACATTTTCGCGCAGTCAGTTGAACTCAGGTACGATCGCCTCGAGGCTGTAGGCGTGAAGATGTCGCTGGAGAGGCTGGACGGAAAAAGAGCGGTCCGCGTTGTAAAGGATTCATTGATAAGATCTTTTGACGAGCCTATGTTCGTAAAGCTAAAAGGCTACGATCTTAAGGATGGCACAATAGAAATGAAAATACTCAGCAGACTTTTGCCTGATGCGCCGGCTTCCGCGCGCGGGTTTATTGGCCTGGCGTTCCGGATCAGCCATGACAACTCCAGGTTCGAAAGCATATACATTCGTCCGACGAACGGAAGGGCGGAAGATCAGATCAGGAGAAATCATTCAACACAATACATTTCCCACCCTGATTACTTATTTGACAGGCTGAGACAGGAATCCCCGGAAAAGTACGAATCGTATGCCGATATGGGGCTGAATGAGTGGATCAAAATGAAAGTTGTCGTGAAAGGTGCTCAGGCCAAACTTTATCTCAATGACAGCAAGGAACCTGTTTTGATCGTCAATGACTTGAAGCTGGGCGCTGACCAATCGGGAGGCATCGGTTTATTTGTAGGTATTGGAACGGAGGGATATTTTTCCGATGTGAAGGTCTCGGAGCAGTGAAGTGGAATTGGTCAAGTGTACATTTTTGTCCGTACATGCCGAAAGATGTTTAATAACGTCGAAGTTTCGTTAGAGGCAAGATAACCGGTGACGTGATTTGTTTTTGACGCATCCTGAATTGTAAATCTTATTTCACCGAAATGCTATGCCCGTGATCTTTTCACACAACTCGAGAAACCTTTCCTGTGATTTTACATCGTCCGCTGCGCGATTGTAAGGTCTCTCTTTCTTATGATGGAAATATCGTCCGCTCACTTTCGCCTTCTCGTCATCGCTCGCGGCAAGCCACGCCTGTGTCTCATAGCCTTTCTGAAGATCGTCCGGGGCACTCTTGCCGCCCATTTTCGTTGGCACCCAACCCGGGTCGACGGCGTTGGAATAAACGTCGGGCCACAGGCGGGCAACGGCATTGGAAAGCATCACCACATGAAGCTTGGAGTCGGAGTAGCTGATCTTGCCAGTATCCAGACTGAAGCTCTCGAGATTGGGCCGGCCCTGTAGGTGCATGCCGGAGCTGAGATAGATCAAACGTTTAGGTCTTTGAATGAGGCAGGTAAGGATGTAGGGTGCTAACGTGTTTACCGCAAAAATGATCTTCGATGAGACCTGATAGACTCCTGCGTTGTGGATCACCGCGTCGAAAGCACCGGAGGCATTCGCTTCTTCTGCAAGCTTCCTGGTTTCTTCCATACTCGATAGGTCTCCGGTGAAAACCGTTTCTGCGCCGGGCACGGCTTTAAACGCCTCGCGCCCACGTTCTGCATTGCGGGCATGAAGGACAACCTTGTGACCCTCGCCGACAAGTGATTTTGCTGCGAGAAGGCCAAGACCATCCGCTGACCCGGTGATGAATATTCGTGCCATTGACTAAACTGCTTTATAGACTGAGGGTCAATTTTAGTAAATCGGTCGGTAAAAATTGCTATTGGCATTTGGCTATTGGCATTTGGGTCGAAATTACCTTGTCCTGACTGTTGATTGCCCACCAATTCGCCAATAGCCAACAAAAGCATGCACGGCTTGATTCGGCTCAGTCACTTTTATCGCATAAGCGAGATCAGTTTCTTTGCCCCGGTCACAACCACTGTCACGATAGCACCGGCAATCAAACCCGTCAGGAGTTCCTGGAGCATTTCCGGAAGTTGGGGGAGAAGATGATGCACATATTCGATGTTGTGAACGAAGATGCCACCGGAAACGAGGAGCAGGGCAATTGTACCGACGACACTGATCAGCTTGATAATGTATGGCAATGAAGTCACCAATACGCGACCGACCTTTGACAGCACTCCGCGGTTCTGCGAACGCTTGATCAGTTTATATCCCACATCATCCATTCGGATCACCAGTGCAACAAGTCCATAGACACCAACGGTGGCCAGAATGGCGACAATTGAAACTGTGATGATCTGCACCGGTAAGCTCTTTTCCAAAACAGCTCCGAGCGCGATAATGGCAATTTCTATCGAGAGGATGAAATCGGTTGTGATGGCGGATTTGATCTTGACCTTTTCCGAGTCGTGATCTAACTGCTGCTCTGCAATAACCTGCTCACCCGATTTGTTTCGGTGGAAGAAGTATTCGATGATCTTTTCTACAGCTTCATAAGCCAGGTAAAATGCGCCGAGGATCAGGATCAGCCTGATCGCCGCCGGCAAAAATGCAGTGAGCAATAGAGCAATGGGGACAATGATCAGCTTGTTGAGGAACGACCCCTTTGTGATAGACCACAACACAGGCAATTCGCGCGAAGCCAGAAAACCTGTCGCCCTTTCGGCGTTAACCGCCAGATCATCTCCGAGTATTGCCGCTGTCTTGCGTGTTGCTACCTTGCTTGCCGGGACTACGTTTTGCATCAACGCAGCGACATCATCTAAAATCGAAAAAAAACCAGACGCCATCTTTACTTTTCTGTCAAACGGGTGCAAAGATAGAATTTTCGTCGTGGGAATCGATAGGGGCGGACGCGCTATACCTCTGTGATTTCTTGTGGTTCGCAGTGCTTGCCTGCCGTAGCGATCTGTGTAAGCAGGATTTTTTGACCCTGTTACCTCACAATCTTCAACTGGCTCGGATTCAAAATAGAATCCAGAAGCGAATCTATTTCCTTGAAGAAATCCTGAGATGGCACACGATAGTTGCTGTTCTTTTCGATCTCATGTACAATATCAAGGTATCGGTCGAGGCTAACCTTCGAGTTGGAGAGCTCGAATAACTTGTCCCGCAAGATTGCCTGCATGTCCTTGTCGACCTTCGTGTAAAACTTGAATTGCAGGTACGTTGGCAGATCGCTGAGCACACCCATAATCAAAGTTGATCGGTGCTCCGACAAGATCTCCTGGATTCTGAAAAGGGTGACACGCCCGTCACCCTCCTCAATATGCTTTACGGTGCTGGCTATTCTGACTGATTTCATAACTAATATTATTGGATGACGAATCAAATATATAAACTAATATTATTAGTATGAAGAAATCATTCAACTTGATTGCTAAATGACTGTTTTTCAATGGGAATGAATGCGATGAATACTCCTTGAGATTTCTTGCCCGGCGTATGGTTGCCGACTCGGGAAGATTCTCGATGGGTCACTCCGATCAATTCATCAGGGTAAAGTGCCCGCTGGTTTGATTGCATAGTAAACAATCAGCATAGCGTACGCAATGATCGTAAATGTCAGGCCTATCAAATAAGACTGTTTGTTTTTCTTCTTCCAGACCCTGGTGAAAACTGCAATATGTAATGCAACGCATGAAAGGAAGACCATCCAGGCATGCATTTCATATTTGTCAGAAGACGCGAATCCTGCTGAAAAAGCAATAAAGACATATAAAATGGAAGACAGGATGAAAAGCAGAACATTGAATAAGATGCTATCGATAACGCTCATAAACTGTGATGATTTCATATTCCCTCGTGCGCAGCGCACATTTTGTTTCATTTTATTTTCAGCCGGGTGTTGTGACCGAATCGAAGATCAGGTACGCATATCCGGCCAGGCCAAATAGCAACCCCACGGCATAAGACCTTCTGTCTTTTTTTTTCCAGACTTTTGTGAAAGTTACGATGTGTAAAAGGATACATATAAAAAGGATCAGCCAGCCGAATAATTCCAGCCATATCCCTTCATGATGAGATGTTAGTCCCGCAGAGAAGCCAATGAAAACATATAATGCAGTGAAGAAAATGAAGAATACGATGTTCAGTAATACAGCATAAATAATTCTCATATGATGTGGCAGCTAAGGTCCGTATCGCTGTAGGGGCGCAAATGTGTATGAATGCAATGGTAGGGCGATATGACGTATGAGACTTTTATCATTTGCAAATGTTTACTTTGAGTCGCGCGTATAGTAGCTGTCAACCAGGTTTAATTGCATAACTGAAATATGTGACTGTCAGGGATGACTTGATGTTGAAGGTTAAGGCAGTCTTCCGCTTGGCATCGTCGCATAATTATAAAAGATGGCTGCATATGTAACAATAGCAGCTATCAGACCGATCACATACGATATCCTCGAGTGCTTTTTCCACATCAACGTAAAAGTTACAACGTGTAACGCAACGCAAGCAAAGAAGAGCAACCCTACGTACCATTCGTCGGCGTGATTGGAGGCAAATCCAGCGGAAAATCCAATAAAGGTATATAGTGCCATGAAAAGAATGACAAAGGCGATGTTAGTTATAATAGCGAAAAGAATTCTCATATAGGCTATTCAAATGTTGCAACTGGAATACCATATTTCCTCATCTCTCTTACAAATTGATCGATCAATTGTTTGGAGTTGCGGTCACTGGCTTGATATGCTTTGATGAATGATTTAAGGTCTTTGGCAAATGAAGCAGTATCATGCGGCCCTACTACCGGCCATCTTGAAGCTGACTGCCTACTATAAAATGATCCCTTAAGCCCACGCATTTTGTTGCCTGATAACATATCATCTTGATGATGACTTGCAAATTCAAAGTCGGAAAACGCCTTCAATGCCCATGACTGGTGAGGCCCCATATGGAAGACGAAATCAATAACACTCGAAGGATCAGCAAATTGATCCTTGTTCTCGCTGATTAATTCAAGCAATGCTTCGACGTATCCACTTCCAAAAGCCGCGCCCCGGCTATGTGTGTATATTTGGATCTTCTCTGTTATTTTCCCTGATTCAGGATCTTTCTGCAATTTGTCAAGTATCTTAGGCCAGTCTCTGCGTGCTTGCCAGTATCCGGCATTGTGTCTTGACTCAGGTACATGACTCGTCCACTCCAGCCATTTTGCTTCTACGGTGTATGGTTTCCCGTCACCATACGCAGGCCAGCCGCTGAGGACTCTATCTCCGTCGACATAGAACGGTTCTCCGCCACCTGGATTGGGTATTCCAGAGTTTTTTATTGTTTCAATTATTGCAGGATCCCAATATGACGCATCTCCACGCTCTGATTTTCTAGTAACCTTTCCATTGATCAAAATCGGAAGCTGTCCGTCGTTGTCAAAATAAACAATCGGCGAGTTGAGTGAATATGCGTACGGCGAAGACATTTCGAGCAAGTTCGCCGCCGGGTCTGATACTCCCCACCTCCCGATGTCGCTCATGTACATACGTGCGCCGAAGTCATCCCAACCCAAACCAAGTTCGTTCTGACGTTCCTTACCGTTGAACTGATTGTAGTTCGGCAGATCATCTCGGCGGTGAGAGTTAAATGTCAATCCGAAGGGATAATAATCGTCCATCTGTATGATCGCAGAGTGTTGCCTGTGCTCTACCGTGAGATCGTCAAAGTAAACATCTACGGGCGTTGATTCTTCATTGCTGAGGTAAATATAGACATAACCGGGCTGTGTGATAGCGATCTCGGCACTCAATGAGTCATGTGCTACGTTCTGGCCATTCTCGCGGCAATTTGGTTTCAGTGCCTCGTAGCCGCCAGTTATAAATCGATAGTACCTGTCGAATACTAACCAGTTCAGATAGGCCTTTGGCGCGCCAGGGTTGTTGGTCTGTGCAAGATAACCAGCTTTGTTAAACGATGAAGTGCTGGTATTGTAGGCGGAGCCTTCGAATACCCTTGTTGGGGACTTGGTGGCGATCTCGTTCATCAGCGTTGTGAATGCCGTCTGCCAGTTCGATTGGTCCGGATCAACATATTTGGCAAATACTTTCATTTTTATGGTATCTCCATCCATCACTGAAATTGACCTGGCCAACCCATACTTTTCGTTTTCCCCACCCGTCAGGCGCTGAGCATAACCATCACCCGTACCGTTGGTATGATCGAATATGGATGAGTATACTCTCTTTGCATTTTCCATCCTGAGAAAACTACTTTGTTCGGTTGCCCACCTGGCGACCTCCAGGGTTGCCGTTGCAGCGTCACTCTGCGGTGCAGACGTAAAAGTCAGGTGTACATTGCCGAGGTGATCCTTTAAATGGTACTGGTATTGGTTACCTGTAGGTACATACCTGCCCTCTGAGGTGTTGATGAATTTCAAGTCATCATTCTCATAGACCAGTTCGCCAACGTAGTCGGACCATTTTGTTAACGTCGGCCCATTGTAAACTTCGCATCGGAGTTTATTTCCGTTGGCATCGTAGTGATAAACCATCCTGATATCTTCCTTCCTTACTTCCTTCGGGAGATTGAGGAAGTTATAAGCTATGTCTCCCTCGTTGATCAGACCTTTATTCTTGTCTTTGTTCAGGTTTCCATTCGCGTCATAACCGTAATCATCAGGGCTTGAGTTTCCATTTACAAAGCCGCGCTTAGCGTCTGCAATATCGTCGACGTAACCAAGTTGATTACCCGTGTATGTGTAGGTGAGATTGTCGATCAGAACGCCGGAGGCATCACGACGGAGTAAACTTCTTATGTTCCCGTTGAGGTCGTAGCTCAATGCCTCCTGAAAGGCGTTGCCATTACTAATCCAACTCACGCCGCTCTTCTCATAATGACTCGCATCCGACAAGCGATTCATCACGTCATAGCTGTAGCTATAGGACTGTGTGATTGTCGATTTATCGCCGCCTTTGCTCCATTGAATGGCTGATATATTGCCATTGAAGGCAGGCGATGAAATGAAGCCTGTCGCAGCATCCTGATACGAGAACTTAATCCCGAAGAAGTCCCTGGCGCCATCACCTGCTGCGATCGCATCGATGTTGGAGTCGTTGATCTTCGTTAGCCAACCCCTGATGTTGTAGCTGTAATCAATATATTGCCTGAAGGTCGAGCCATTGTTCTCGCTGTGTAAATTCTTTTCGGTGAGCTGGCCGATTTCATTGTACTTATTCATTGACAGGATGATTTCAGGTGCACCATTGACAGCATGTTTGGTCATGAGCAGGCGACCTGCGTGGTCGTACGTAAACTGCTCGCGGATACTATTTGTCGCACCATTTTTTAGATAGATCCGTCCTGTAGCCAGCGGCCTCCCGGCAAAATCATACGTATTGCTTACGGTCATTCTTCCGGCCTGGTTGTCCTTGATCGTCTGAAGCGTTCTATAGTGATCGTCGTAGTAATTCACGGTTCTCAGCCAGGAACCTGTTCCCAGATTCTTGACAAGGCTCGCAGTCATTTGTCCCTTCACATAGGAGTTTTTCGCCGCAGGTAGACCTGCCAGTAGCGTATGATCGTACTCGTATCCCGGCGGCGTAACATAATTGTCGTATGCATCGTAGTAGTTAGTCGTATGATAGGCTGAACCCTCAAATACGATAGGGAAGGACCGGTTGTCATATCCCATTACGTTTCCTGGCTTGCTGGAGATGTAAGTTTCAAATAGAGGCGCTCCGCCTGAATAAAAGTTATCTACTTCCTGTTGCATGGAAAGTCGCCCTTTGCTATTGATATATGCGCCCGTGCTCACCGGTCTATTTAACAGGTCATACTTCGTAAATGTCCATTCGCCCGTCGTTCTCTGATTCGCGTCTTGCGTCAGCACGATCCTGTCGCGGGCATCGAGGATCATGTAGATCCATCCACACCCCGGAACTTTCTTTTCAATTAATCTCCCTTGATCGTCGAATCGTGATTGGAACGAAAATTTATCGAGATCATCGGCGGAAGGGTTATACGTGTCGTCGGCAGCAAGTTTCTTGCAGAGCTCCGGTTGCAGAATGAACAATTGTTGTCCCGACTTGTCGTAGATGTAGTATGACCTTGCCCAATGCAGGAGGTTCGTCTCCTGCGGTGAATTGACAGCCTGGACCTCCTTCAGGATCACTTTTCCGTCTTTCGTCTTATATTCTTTTATAACACGGTTGTCTTCGTCGGTTTTCACCGTGATGACCAGTTGACCTTTCCTATAAAAGCCGTTAGTAATGGCTGCATTGTTGTTGAGATTTCTTATTGGTAGCCCGAAAGCGTTGAGCGTCCAGGCAATGACTTTATTCGATTCGGAATTTATTTTTGTGGTGATGATTTGAGCGCGGTTGGCATTTTTCCAGTCCTGACCAAATCCGTATGCCATTAGAGGTCTCAGTATTGGCGATGCCTCATGGATTGTCTCGATAAACGGACGCGAATCAATAGCGATGCCGTCGGTTGCCCCCTGATAAAAGGCCAGCGCCTCCCTTACGGGGTCAGCAACGAGATTACCCTGATTTTGGTGAGCAGCGTAGGGAAGATACTGTTTTGTTTCCCGGCCAAACTCGTCATAAATAACAAATGATACTATGTCATTTTTTGCAGGTGAAGCTTGTGTCTGAATAGCCTGATATGGACGTCCAAGACCATCGAAGTATTGAACGGTCTCATTGAGTGAGTCGACAGATAAAGTTTTGACTTTAGCGCTATCGGTTGTACCCGTCAACAGCTTGCGCGTGATGATCATGTTTTCGTTGATTCCTTCGAATTGGCTTTTGACCTGGTACAGTACCGATGTACACGAATCCCGGACGCCCTCTTTTTTTACTGTGACGGTATACATACCAGGCTGTGTGGCGGAGAACTGAGCATTGCGCCCAACGATCTGGTTTAACGCATTACGCCATGCGTAAGACGAATAGGATTCGGTGGTTGATAAAGACAGGGGTTGACCAAGTGCTATGCGATTGTTACCAATTATTTTTACTTTTTCGTGAACGGTTACTGATGTCGAAAACGTTGGACCTGCGCAACCGTTCAAAGATGGCGTAATAAGGTAAAGCACTGAACCGGTTGGAGAAGCACTGGTAAGAAACAACGTCTGCGAGATCACCGAACCGCTACCGGAAGTCGCGCCGGTTACAGTGGATGTCATTCGTTGCCAGGAAAATGTAGTTCCCGGCTGATTGGTGGGATTGCTGATCTGAATGTTTGTTGTATTTCCGCTAAAAATACCCTGTGGGGTAGCAGTAGCTGAGGGGACGGGAGTGACCGTAATGGTCACGGTTTGTTTGGCGCCGGTGCAGCCATTCTTCGAAGGGGTTATGTCGTAGATAGCTGATCCGTTTGAATTTATTGTAGTGAGCGACAATATTTGATCAAGGGTCGTTGTGTAGGGCGCCGTCGCAGTTGAAACCCTGCTTCCCGCGGAACTCCCGGTGACATTGGCAGTACTGACTGTCCATGTGTTTGTAGTGGAGGCTAAGTTGTTTGTCAGGGTGATTGCTATTGCATTTCCGCTGCACGACGAAAGTGATGCGGTGTTTGGTGTCACCGTTGGCACAGGTATGATCGTCGCGATGACCTCACGTTTCGCACTTTCGCATCCGTTGGTCGTATTGTATGCGCTTGCGTAGTAGCTTTTGGTGTAACTCGCAGGCGGTGTGTAAAAGGTACTCCCTGTGGTTAATATAGATGAGCTGTTTGGTTCATACCAGCGTATTTCGTAACCAGTGCTCTGGGCTCCAAGCATCACGCTTCCCGGACCGCAACGCGAATTATTTGTAATGCCTGGCTGGGGAATTGCCGAACAGGAATTGATGGTGATATATTTTGTCGTTGTCGAACCATTAACCGTAAACCTGATCGATCCGGTCCCCGTGGACGTCCATTTTATCGTGACATAGTATACGCCATCGGATACATAAGAGCCAACTATCGTGCCCTTGCTAACGGTCCAGGTTGCAGGACTTCCGCCGGAGGGCGTGTCCTCGATCGAAGTGACGCCGTCGCCAGTGTTATGTGAAGGATTTAATTCCCTCGATCCGCGTGGCTCGTGGGATATTGAAATCGCCAATGCATTCGCTGTGCTATACGTATAGGTGGAGTTCACCCCAACCGGTGACGGCCCATAGATGCTTTGTGCAATCGCCTTTGGTGTGGCAATTATCAGAATAAGGAAACAAAGAATGGATCGCATACAGAAGGTCATTTTTTATATCTATACTCGAACGTTCGCAGAATATTTTTTTGATCATCCCTCTCAACGGACAGCCTGCCCATTTCATCATATTCAAAATATTTCGTTGAATTATTCTCATCCGTTATCGTCGTAATCCCGAACGGACCGTAAGAAAAGGTTTTCATTGTTGCCACCTGAGGGTAGAACCGGACTTCGTCGATGTAATCTGCCGAAGGAATTGAGATCGTATACGAATTATTAATCACTTTCACGGGTAAGGTAACGGGATTCCACTGCCCGGATTTTCCCAGCCAGTAACTGAGGTAATACGACCCGTTATCGATTTGATCCAGGGTAATGTAGTATGGCCCCTTTTTGCTTCGTAACCCCGTCCTTGCATTATCAATGGGATTGTTCTCATCGTCTTCAAAGCTGGTGTGAAAGATATTCTGACGACTGGCCCCCGTTACATGGGCGATCGGCAGGCTGTTACGGTAACCGTATATGTAGGATTGCATGAAGTCTTTTGACTTTCGCTGTTCCAGCAGATTTCCATCATTGTCGTAACTAACGAATTCCACTTTTGGGGTAAGTGGTTTTGCCGCGTTTCCTTCCTCTACATTTTTTAGTAAAACAATGTCACTTTCAACCTGATGCTTTTTCAGGAAACGGTCTGTAAGGACGCCGCCCTTGTAAACTTCAATGAGCACAGGTTCGGCAACGATATTCTTGTCGTTCATTGCATCGATTGCCAGTTGTTCTTCCTGTGAGAGATTGACGCGCTGGAGCATCTTATTTTTGTCTTTTGCGGTAAAAGTGCAGGTCTCCAGCAATGATCCATCGGATGTCGTCAAATCGGTTTTTGTGTGTATCGCCAGATCGTCGTTGTCAAAGTAATAATTTGTGACAGCCATGAGTGAGTCGGGATTGCCCTGCGAGTAAACTATCTCTGAAGTTTGGGTGCGTTTGACATGGTCTACATAAGAGGAGTAAAATGTTCGTTGCAACCAATTCATGGACGACTCCGGGTGGTTTTTATGTGTCTGGATATAGCCGATCTTCATTGAAGAAACAATCCTTCTATCCTTGAAGTCGTAGGTGTTTTGGATCGTCTTCACTTTTGTGATCAGGTCCGATTTATAGTCGACTTGCCGATCCAGTAATCCACGCCTGGTTTCCCTCGAACCTTTCGGCGGGAACGGAAACATATTCCATTGATAGGCTTCAGTGTCCGGCGTGTTCCAATAATAACTGACGCTTTGACCGAGCTCGGCGTTGTTGCCATACCTCGTGGTCACTTTTCCGTAACCAATAGTGCCACCCTGAATTGAGCCGATCGACTGCCTTGCCGTTGTGTTTCTGATCACCTGCGCCATGGTGCAAAAACTCGCCCCGATGTCTGAGATCATGGTGTGCTGGACGAGATAGTCGTTTTCCCTATCGACGGGATGTACTACGAGGGGCTTTTCATACAAAAAAGTTTTGGTTACGGGTACTGCGTCAGGTGCCGGGAAATCTTGAATCCGTTTTACCCGCATACCTCCCGCAAGCTTTGGAAAGACATTTTTTACAATATCAAATTGGAGCGAAGCGCTTACGTAAACATAGGTTGATCGATCCCATAGATCGGCTTCGGTCACATTCGTGCTCAATTTAAAAGTGTATTGTCCGGGAGTCGAACAAATGCAACTTTTGGAGGCTGAGATGTTTTGTTTTCCGGAGATCGTGCAGACTGAATTTCCATTAGGATCAACGATGCGGGCGGCAATGCTCGCGGAAAAGAAATCGTTCAGTATGGCATCACTTATTCCCCCACCCATCAGGGAGATCTTCGCGACCAGATCATTTTCGGTCACTTCAAATGGGATGCTTTTCGAATTGACAATGGATGATGCACCCCAAACCATATTCAAGTTTGTGTTGATCAAGCTGTCCCGATAGTGCTTGTCCCACTCCGGCGTCGAATTTGGCTCGAACTCAAAAACTGAGTATCCCTTGGTCGGATAGGTGATTTTGGAGACCATTTCTGCGCCCATATACCCGGGGTTGCCTTCGCGATCACCGATTGGGTGTGCCGATCCATTAAATCCCCTTCCGTCCGGATCGACAGATGTTGGTATGCGGTATTTCACTTTTGGTAGCATCGTTGTGTTCTGCAGTTTTCCGTTGAAGTACCCCCAATGGTCCTGTGCATAGCTGCCGCGGCAGGGAAGATGCTGTGGGTTGTATTCGAATTGCCACACTTGCAGGTTGGAAGGATTCGATCCTTTCGATAGCTGTGTTAACTTCAACCGTTTTGATTTTGGACTCGAGGCTATGCCAGAAACCGCTTGTGAATAATCGTGCTGAAGGTCAACCTGGAAGAAATCCTCATTTGTTATTTTGGAGAGCACCCTTATCCGCGCCAACCGGACACCGCCATCAAGGTCCGCCCGGCCGGCGGTATCGAATTCGACTCTTTCGAGGTCAGTCTCTATGGTTTTGAGATAATGTTGATTGGTCTGCACAACGCTCGACTTCATGACCGGGCTTTTGTCCAATATGATGTTGCAGGGAGAAGGACCGGACAAAGGATACTCGATCATGTCGCTTTCAAACTGAATGTATTCGGGAGCAATTGGTTGCGAGTAATAGCTGAAATTCACCATGGCGCCAGTCGGTGTTCTGATCGATTTCAGATACCATGATGACGTAAAGGAAAGCCCGCCAACGGACTGTACGAACTTCGTAGCGGAATTTATGTCCAGATAGCCCGGTGTGCCGAACGTTAAGATCGTCCCGTCTTCAATCGTGATGGTCCAGATATTATTCGGAATATCGGTTACTACCTTTATGTTGCTGAACGGACTGGTGTGAAAGGAGCCACCTGAAAATATGAGCTGATATGACTTACCGGGATAGTTGATGTAGTAGAGATCCTGTTCCGTGTCGACCTCGCCTCGTGCCGCGCCTTTGTCGTATTCACGATCCAGATCACTATTTAAGGGAGGCGAACTCAGGTCATCCGGCTTTGTGTAGTTTTGCGTTACAACGAAGTAACCAGTTGTCGCTTCTTCATCTGGCAGTCCGCGAATAGATCTTGTGATCACGCCAGCGCCTTGCAAAGTCCATCCCAGTCCAACCCATGAAGCGATGTCATTTACTTTTATCCCTGAAGCATGATAAGACAGCGTCAGGGGAAGTGATATGCCACCTTTGCCTTTAACGGTATGAATAGGTATTTCAATAGTTGGTACCCCGGTGTATAAGCTCACAGGCCAGTCGCCATATTTTCCCAGAGAGCTCGCCTCCGGAGAAGGAGGCACGACGGTTTTTAGGTGTGCCAGTTGCTCGTCAAATTGAGAATAGCTATTGGTTACAAAGCAGGTAATGGAAATGAAGAGTGAGATGCAAAGAAGGCTCGAATGAAATGAATTCCTTCGCGATAAAGATCGGAATGGTATTGCCATGAGAGTTTCTTAGTTATGCCCCCGGTACGCAGATGTATCGGTTGAGTGCGAGCAAAGAAATTGATTTTTTCTAAATCGCACAATCTTCTCTGTGGAATAAATGAATTTTATTGGCGATCAGTGAAAGTGTATTTCAGAGATGCGATGCGGCATGCTGTGTTTTTGTTTGTGAATGAAAACATATTTCAGAATGATGTGACCGACATACGAACGCAAGCATTTTACAACCGGGATCCTGGATTTTAATTATTGATCAGAGGGATGCTGATTTTTCGATATAGTTCAATTCCTCTATCGTGTTTTCTCTGTTATCGCAGCGGTGCAAAGAATGATCGAATTTCACGAGAAAATCTCACTATCGTTTCGTGTCTTAACCTTGAAAGATAATTCCATATGTGCGGTTGATAAAGCTTGCGAGTGAAATCGTTAGTAGTGTCGTAGGGATGAGAATCGTAAAAAAATCCTTAGGTCTCATCTGTTCAATTAATCTCAGTCTGTAAATACCGGCTATTGTTACAATGCTTAGGAGCAATCCGACTAGGGTGAATACCACAATAAAAAGAATGGGTGATGTTAATATGAAAATCCAGCTCAGCTCTATCAAAAACCAAAAGATGCCCGGTGTGTAAAGAATGATAAAAAGAAGGTAGATCTTTGGTCTCCGGGGTTTAGGCTTGCTGTCTCCAATGAGGGAGAGGTTGGCAAGAACGTCTATAATGTCAGGAAGTCCCATCTTATGAAATTGTATTCCTGGATAATACAATAGCTGCCAGTCCGAACATTGCCCAAAGGACGTAGGTAGACACTTTGGCTCTCCATTTCATCCTTCTTATTTTCTCGTTGTCGGCTACTTTCCCTGAAAGGAAGATCGGTAATATGATACGTATGTTAAGAAGGAGATTTTCAATTTTCAGATAAAATGAGACAAAGTTCGGTTCACGCACTGAATTGTCAGATGCTTTCAGGTAAAGGAAATGAAAACCGATCTTGCAGGCCCACGCTACAGCCACTCCGAAAATTAACCAATTGGTGATTGCCTGCTCTTTCATTCACGTTTTTGTTCTGTCGGGTAATTGTTTACACCCCTCATTTACGAGCAAGCTCCTCTGCCAGGCCGATGAGTATCCCTTCTGTTCCGCGAATGTAGCAAAGCCGATATGCGTTCTCATATTGAACAATTTTTCCAACGAGCTGAGCGCCGTGTCTGAGAAGTCTGGCAACCAATTCGTCGATATTGTCAACTGCGAACATGATGCGCAGGTAGCCGAGCGAGTTGACGGGAGCAGTCCTATGATCTGATACCGTTGTGGGTGTCAAGAATCGTGAAAGCTCCAGACGGCTGTGCCCATCGGGCGTGACCATCATGGCAATTTCTACTGTCTGATTCCCAAGTCCCGTTACCCGCCCCGCCCATTCACCTTCAACCATGCCTCGTCCTTCGAGTTTCAGCCCGATCTCGCTAAAAAATGCAATTGCGTTGTCGAGCGATTCTACGACAATGCCGACATTGTGCATTTGGAGTAATTTGTTCTTTGTCATGATTTATCCTGGTATTAAAGGTTACAAATTAATAGTTAATTTGAACGTCGGAGGCTGCTATTATGGTGTGGGTTGTCGGCGGTAGTGCGCGCTTCATACTTATTTCGTCATCCAGTTCATATTTATCAACCGATATTGCTCCGGAAGTTGTCGCAGCGCCTCATCATCTGATTCATATATTCCATCTTGTTGCAGGTCTCGGTTTGCGAAATGTTTAGCGTGATCTACCCAACTCTGTCTCTTATAAACAAAATTATCTTGAAAGAATACTTTTGTTACGCTGAATCCGGCAATGACTTACAACTTGAGTGTGGTGCATTATTTTAGATAGAAGTCATATTCGTACACCGTGACATTGCTAATTTGTCCGGTTGCATCGAATTGAGTCTCCCTAGCGGGCAAGCCTCTTTCGTCGTATTGATACCTGGTCGTTTGAATCAAATGATTATTTCTGTCATAGGACCTCTCCTCGAATAGCAGTCCGTCGTGATTATAGTCGTAGATAAACGAATACACCTTGCTTCCAATTGATTTTACATACGTCTTGCTTTTGATTGCCCCTTTGTCATTGGTTTGAATCTCGATTATCTGAAGAGGTTGTCCGTCCGGACCAAATGTAGTGCTCGTAAGAGTCCGGGAGGCTGAATCCCATTTCTCAACTGTCCTCGAGGCAAACGTCCCTGGTGCATGAGTGGTAATTTTTGTATTACCGATAATTTGTGTCCTTCCATTTTGAATCACAGAATCAATCTTTCCGCTCGCATTGATAGTAACACGACTCATTAAATTGTAGTTTTCGTCATAGTAAAATCGGGATTCATGATTCAGTTTGTTGTTAAAATATTGCTTAAAACCCAGTAAGTTACCCAGTGTGTCAAAAGTTTGCTTCATTGTTGTCTGTCGATCTGAGTCAAGAATATCTCTCGCGTAGACCAAATGTCCATTTCTGTCCAGAGAGTCGATCTCTTTTAATACGCCCCTCAAATTACTTTCGGCATCAGGCAGGCTCTCGAATTTGACAGACTTTTTTATTTTTACTCTGTTTTGTCTGTAACTATCCGTTCTTTTTTTCTGTTCAAGAAGTTCCGGATTTTTAAACTGATAAATTTGTCCGTAGGAAACCCGGATGCAGGCCAAAACTAAAACAAGAGTTCTAAGCATTTTTTAAAAGTATGCGGTACAACCTCTGGCTATTAAACGCGCCGACTAGCTAAATCAATAATTCATTGTCAAGTCTTCAGGCATGACTTATGGGCTATAATGCGTCTGCCTTACCGAAATAAAAATAATCAAAGAAAGTTATTTAAATGACTTTATAGATCTTGCCAGCGCCTAACGTCTTCTACTGGTCGAGTTGTTTAATGGAATTTCTCACCCCTTGCCAGCATTTCAATGATCTCTTTCATTCGCTTTTCTCTTGTCTCTTGTTTTTTTGCGGTCTGAAGGCGAAATCCAATAGAGAAAAGATTGGTCTTATTTAGAACCTTAAAAGCTGCCTGGGCCTTTTTGTTTTTGCCTAGCTCTTTTAGAAAGTCTTCAGGTATAGTCATTTTACCGGGGGAATCGTATGCCTTTTCCCAACGACCATCTGCTTTGGCTTTTTCGACTGCTTGTAATCCCGCGGGCCGCATTTTACCCTCCTTGATCAATCTTTCGACGTGCTCAGTATTTTTTTTGGACCAGATGCTTTTTGGGCTTCTTGGACAAAACTTTTGCAGCCAGGCCTCTTCGTCATGCGCTTGCTTTTGGCCATCGATCCACCCATAGCAAAGCGCTATATCAAGTGCTTCTGCATAGCTGATGGTCTTTTTACCCGAGTCTTTCTTGAATATTTTGAGCCAAAGTCCACTTGATTGATCGTGATTTTTGATGAGCCAGGTTTCAAATGACGCGGCAGTTTTAAATTCGATTATGGGAAGAGTATCAGGTCTGGTCATATGACTATATGCATTGCAGGTGGTAGTGCTTTATCGATTTTCAATATTTTTACAAGTATCGGTATTGGAGTCCCATTTTTTTAGCAATGCACAACGTTTGGCTATAAAGCGTATCGACAAACATTTAATGATTACCATCAACTCTGCCGGCATGACATAACTTTCTTGTTTGGCGTCATCACTTGGAGGCGTTTACATTGAAGTCAGAAGCCTCTTTTGTGTCCAGGTTGATTTTGATATGGAAATAACATGCTCCCCCTCCTCTG
>CBHTUB010000051.1:0-19199 GCA_966095595.1 uncultured Chryseosolibacter sp.
TGGAAAAGATGTAAACCGTTCTTTCCCCGGAAGCAAAACAGGATCTTTGGCAAGCCGCGTGGCCTATCACCTGATGCATGACGTCATCCCGTTCATCGACTGCGGCATCGACTTCCATACCGGAGGCGCTATGCGCACAAACTATCCGCAGGTGCGCGCCGTGTTGCGCCACGAGGAGAATGTGCAGCTGGCACATGCGTTCAACGCACCCTTTACCATCGATGCGCCGTATCGCCCTAACTCACTGAGAAAGGAAGCGGCAAGGAGGGGAAAAAATATCATTGTATACGAAGGAGGAGAATCATTACGCTTCGACATACAGGCCATAGAAGAAGGCGTGTCCGGTACGTTGAGACTGATGAAGCATCTGAACATGATCGACACTGCGCCCGAGCCCACGGAAGAGAACAGGATCATCTGGAGCTCGGCATGGGTCCGCGCGAAACATGCAGGGCTCTTTCAATCGACTGTGAAGGCGGGACAACTGGTCCATAAAGGCGAATGGGTTGGAACGATCACCGATCCGTTCGGCGAGTTCAAGGAGCAGGTAAAGGCCAATGAAACGGGTTATGTGATCGGCTTGAACAATAGTCCTGTGATCAATGCCGGAGATGCGCTCATGCATCTTGGAATGGACAATCTTTGTAAGATCGACAACTCAAAAGAGGGCGGAGACTGATGTTGGAAACGTTGATTGATGAATACAGGTACCTCGCACTGATGGTCGGTACCTTCTTCGAGGGAGAGACGGCGATATTGCTCGCTTCATCGCTGATCTATAAAGGATTCTTCAGCGGTCCCTACACGGTCATCTTTGCATTTGCCGGATCCTTTGTCAGCGACTGGATATATTACCTCATCGGGAAATTGAACGGAAAGCTCTTTCTCGAACGGCGGCCCAAACTCCAGGCAAAAGTGTTTCCGATCACAAATTTCTTTCAGAAGAATCGCATGCAGATACTACTCACGTACAGGTTTCTTTATGGATTCAGGGTTGTGATTCCACTGGCCGTTGGAATGAGCGGGATACGTTTAAAAACATATCTGTTTTACACGATCTTCAGTGGACTGATCTGGGCGTCCACCGTCAGCCTGATCGGCTATGTTGTCGGACGAGCTTTCGAAGTAACGACGTCGGGTATAAAAGAGAATCTGCCGATGATCATTGCAGGATTCGCATGCTTTGGAATTGTGCTGGGCTTCCTGATTCAAAAACTGGTGACTAAAAGCATGGAGCCTGAGCTGACGGAATCGTAATCCGTTTCCGTTTGCGCACAGCCACTAGGCTTCATTGTTCCTGACTGCAGCCCTATCAGTGAGTGCGGTGATCTTATTCCGCGTGTATTTTGATTCTGACTCGTAACCCTTTTTAGCAACATTGGAAGGAGTGCTGTTTGGCAGAAGGCGATTTGCAAGCGACATAACACCCGTGACCCATGATGGAGCAAACCCCTGGATAAATGTAGCCAGCTTTGCTGTAGCCGTAAGCGTAGCTTCGGTATCACCGTATTCGATTGCCTTGATAATGTTATTGGCAGCTTGCGCGGCATCCTGCGACATTCCCGGCAGGGAATCGGAGAATTTGAACCATGCGTATTCAGCTTCGTGATTACCCTTTACCGTAATGTTTCTGGGACTTCCGGTCCGCATGAGATCAGGCACTATGGTTGTAACGCAAATGTTGTGTTTGCTCAATTCAGCATGCAGTCCTTCTGATAATCCTACCAGCGCGAACTTACTGGCTGTATAGGGCAGCAGATGCGGAACGGCGATCTTTCCTCCGATCGAGGTGATGTTGACGATTCGTCCCTGCCTGCGAGCGATGAAGTGAGGTAACAAAGCATATATGCAATACAGAGGGCCCCAGAAATTTGTCTGCATGGCATGCTCGTAATCCTCGATTGTCATGTTTTCCATCGGACCTACCTGGATCGTGCCTGCGTTGTTGATGAGCACATCAACTCTTCCAAAATGCGCGATCGCCTGTTTCATCAGATCGTCTACCTGTTTTTTATCAGTAACGTCCGAGGTAAAAGACACGACATCGCCACCGAGACTTTCAAGCTCGGCGCTTGCCCTGGTGAGCTGTTCCGAAGACCTCGCACACAAAACTACTTTTGCGCCCTTTGCGATAAGTGCACGGGAAATCTCCAGTCCCAGACCCCGTGAGCCGCCGGTAACAACGACTACTTTGTCGCGTAGATTGTATTTTGCAATTTGCCGGTAGATGGCATATCCTGCGAGTGCGAGTCCGGCACCCGCCGCCAGAATTTGCAGATTACTGAGTTGATTTTTTGAAGCAGTCATAACCGGGGTATAAGGGCCTGGTCCTAAATAAAAAAAATCAGGGTTATCGAATGTATTCAATAACCCTGACCGTGAAGAGCATCATCTTTTGAAGATACTTGCGCCAAACAAGATGGCAATGACAAACAAAGCCAGAAAGATAAAGAACAACACTTTGGCGATATCGGCAGCTCCTTCTGCAATCCCACCAAACCCAAATATTGCTGCGATGATAGCAACAATGAAAAAGATAACTGACCAACGTAACATAAGTTTATTCTTTAATTGAACATATTCCTGAAGCGCTCCGACCTGGAAACGCTTTGTGTCTAACGTGAGAAAACTTATGCCAGGAAGATCAACCGACGCTTTATTCGTTTTCTTTTTGTGACTGCTGGTCCGATGAGGTGACGCGTTTCCCTGTCTTATCGAACCAATAGGTTCGTTCTTCACCGCCGTCACGGATCTCGACGAGGTAATTGTCGCCTTTCTTCTGTTTGTACACCACCGATTTTTCCCAGGTCTGCGGTTCAATTTTCTTCAAGCTGTCAAGCACGACTGCCGGCAGTTCAGCCGCGTTGATACGAACCGATTCATCAATGTAGTGTAGTCCTGTCGGCTGTTGTTTCGGTTCAGGATCGGTTTGCTTTGACTGATCCCTTACCGTGTCGGATTCAGGAGTAGGCGTTTGCGCATTGGTGGCAATAGCTGCTGTGATCATCAGCAATATCAAAATCTTTTTCATGGCACTTCTTATTTTTCATCAGTTGCGTAACAATGATAGTGCCCGCATAGATGCGATACTCATCGGAACAAAAACATTTGTCTTGCAGGACGTGCTCGCAGAGTATCGAATCAGAAGAACTTCCCCGGGGGAACAGGAGCTCAAATGAATTTCAACTGTGACATGGGAATGCTTCGTATTAGTTTGTCTTCGGTGGATGACTTTGCCACACTATATTCACGATCATCCATTTACCGTCATACTTTGCCAGCTGAAAATAATCGGTTCCCCATGCAGCTGTGAGCTTACCCGCAGCTGTTTGATCCTGTACATCGAATACTTCGATTTTTCGGGGTGCATCACTTGCCAGTTTGCCGTTTGCATTCCATTTGCCAGCAAGATCCACCAATTCCTCATAAGTCATGATTTGTTCGGGTTGATAATCGGACTTGTCCTTAGGTCTCCAGAAGCCCTTTTTGGTCAGCCTGGGATGAACGGATCTTTTTATCCGATCGGGCTGAACAAGATAGAGACCTTCTACGTAGTCTTCTATAGCCGCATATACAAGATCGCGTTCTGTTGCTTGTGCAGAGGATTGGTTGGTGACTGCAGTGACCACGGCGAAGGTCAGGAGGTAAAATAGGTTTTTCATATTCAGGTTTAAATGAAGTCGTCGCAAGTATTAAACCAGAATGGGAATGGCTCAAATCACATCTGTCACGAAGCTTTTTTGTGGGATGATGTTCGGGTTTGAGCCGGAGATGTTCGCTCACGGGCGTTGGCGAATCTCGTATAAGATCTGGAAGACTTAAAGGATATTTCCGATTGCTGGCCGGTATTCTTTCCCGGGATTGCGTGTGATAACCACAAAATGGCATAGTATTTTTTTACTCAACGTTTAATTAAGGAGGCTTTATGACTAATAACATAAACAATAAATCGTCAGATTCCACCTGGAAAGACCGGGAGAGTAATGACGCACTGAATAAAACTGAAAAGAGTAACGAAGAGAAAAAACTTCCGGGTGAATATCCCCCCAAAGAGGACATCATGAACCGGCAGAACATGCAGCGTGTTGGTCTCGATGTGGAGAATTTTGCTCGCGGGATTGGTATAGAGAACTATAATAAGGCAGGTGAACCAACGGTTACCCGTCCAAACGATGTCGTCAATGAGCCGGATCTTACCCGTATCGACGATCTGGAGGAGCCAAAGGCCAGAGAGATGGCGGGCCCGGTACCAAAGGATCTCAGGCTTGATGATGAGTTCTCACGCGGAAATGAGTCAGACGTAACGGAGGAAGATCTCCAGGCGTTGGGGCCAAAAGACCTGAGCATGGACATGGGCGAAGATGAAGAGCTTTTGAAAAATCGCGTGTGGCCGGTCGATATGGCGGGGGAGGATCTGGATGTGCCAGGGGTGCCCGATGATAATAATGGAATGGATCAGGCGATCGGTCCCGAAGACGAGGAAAACGACTTTTATAGTCTCGGTGGCGATCGTCATGAAGATAATCTTGAAGGCAAGTAAGTTTTAAGCTCGCACCCACTGGCGGTAAAATCCTTACTGCCATGTACGATGGTTCAGCTTGAAAATGAAAAAGCTCCCGATATAAGGGAGCTTTCCTTTTTATAAGCGACTGCGAAAAGTTATTCGTATCTCAAGGTATTTGCAGGGTTTTTCATCGCGGCTTTTATTGTCTGCGTGCTGACGGTCAGCAGGGCGATCATGATTGCTGCAAAAGCTGCGATCAGATACAAGGCGACGTTGATGTCGATGCGATAGGCAAACGAATTAAGCCATTGCTCCATAAAGTACCACGCCACAGGCCATGCAATAAGGTTGGCTACAATGATCAGAACAATGATCTCGCGCGACAGGAGCTGGACAATATTCAGCACCGAAGCACCAAGCACTTTCCTGATGCCGATCTCCTTGACACGTTGCATTGTGTTGAATGTAGCAAGTCCAAACAATCCGAGACTTGCAATAAAGATCGCCAGTGCGGAGAAGGTCGTAAAAAGTTTGCTTTGTTTTTGTTCCGATTCATACAATGCCCTGTACCGATCGCTGATGAACGTATAATCGTAGGGGCGTGCCGGAACAAATTCCTTCCATTTTCTGCCAAGCTCTTCCAGTGCGGCATTCATATCGTTCGATGCAATTTTCAGTGAAAGTGTATTGAAGTTTCCCTGACGTTGCAAGAAGATCATCGGTGTTATCTGTTGATGCAACGACTCGAAATGAAAGTCTTTTACAACACCGATCAGCTTTCCCCTGACACCTGCATACATCATCTCCTCGCCGATATGATCCTTTGCGTTTTCCCATCCGATACCTTTTACGGCAGCTTCATTGATGATAAACGCAAGCGAGTCGTCGGTCGCAATTTCTTTGGAGAACATTCTTCCTGCTTCGAGCTTGATCTCGTATGTATCGAAAAATTCTTCATCCACGCTGATGCTGCGGAGATTCATGTTGGCGGCTACGAGACTGTCACCTTTCATGAAGCTTGCTCCGCCGTATGAATCGAGAAGCCGTCCGGTGGGTACACGCGAAGATCTTCCTATGTTTTTCACAAGAGATGATTTTGTAAGCTCATTATAAAAGGCATCATAGGCCTGGTTTACTTCCGGGTAGTAGGGGAGCGTAATGACCTGGTCCTTTGCGTAGCCCAGGTCCCTGCTGCTGAGGAAGTCGAGCTGTTCGAACGTGACAAGTGTGGCAATGATCAGCACAATGGAAATCGAGAACTGGGCAACTACAAGCCCCTTGCGAATGAATGCTTTCCCCGTGGCAGAGCCTTGCTGGCCCTTTAATGTAAGTGCGGGCTTGAAGGACGAGATCACGAATGCCGGGTAAATGCCCGCAAGAATACCGGTAAAGACCGCGAACGCCGCCAGGCCCACGAATAACTCAGGATTCTTCGCCGGACTCAAAACAATACTCTTTGCCGTAAAGTCATTGAGCCAACCGAGCACAGAGTAGGTAAGGCCAATGGCGAGAACCAACGCCAGAAATGCAATGAGCACTGATTCACTAAGGTATTGACCGATGAGTTGATTCCGGAATGCCCCGACAACTTTTCTCAAGCCCACTTCCTTTGCCCGTTTCGTTGCCCGTGCAGTAGATAGGTTCACAAAATTGAAACAGGCGATGAGGATGATGAAAACGCCGATAACACCCATCATGTATACGTTGGTGATGCTGCCATTGGCCTCGAGCTCGTCATCCATGTGCGAACGGAGGTGGATGTCCGTTACCTTCTGGATCTTAAGTGTCGTACCTCTCGATGCTTTAAAATCTGCGGGCGGATTGAACCTTTCCCTTATGAATGTTCCGAAATGTTTATCGATAAAATCGGGTAGCATCGCTTCCAGCTTATTCGGGTCTGCGCCTTCCTCGAGCACCATATAGGTTCCAAAGGAGTTATTTCCCCAGTTTGTCTCGAGCCCTTCACGTCCGTATATGTTGTTATCATCCAGCGTTGAAAACGATACCATGAATTTCGGATGCCAATGTGATTGAAGGGGAAAATCTTTGTATACGCCTGTCACCTCAAGATCGAATGCGTTGTTCACGCGGAGGCGCTTGCCCATGACATCAGTGCTGTTAAAATAACGCATTGCCGTTGACTCGGAAAGCATGACAGAAAACGGCTGTTCCAGTGAAGTTTTTTTATCGCCAGAAATTACGTCAACGTCAAATATCTTGAACAGGTCTGGTTCCACCACAAAAAGCTCCTGCTCGTTATTGACCATTTTCAGCTCACCATTCTCTTCCAGGCCGATGACAAGGCCGAAATTCACGGTTCGTGCAATGGTCTCGATTTGACCATAATCGTTCTTTAGAAGTGGCCCGATCGGTGGCGCAACATTGGCCAGGCTAAGGCTCACCACACCTTCGTTTGAATGAAAAATGCGGTTGACCCTGTAAGTGCGGTCCGACTTTGAATGGTATTTGTCGTAGCTGATCTCATCTGTAATGTAAAGGAAAATGAGTATCGCGCAGGTCATGGCCAGCGCCAGGCCCGCAATGTTAATGAATGCGGTGAGCTTGTTTCGGAAGATGGAGCGCATCGCAACTTTTAGGTAGTTCCGGATCATAAAGAGAATTAGGTTAGCATTCAAACTTAAGTTCTGTTCGATACAGTTCTGAGAGGTAGACTCCCAAAATCGGTGATCGTTACACAAAGACCGTACTTTAATTGAAAGGTTGCGTGATAACCGAATTATCGCGATTCAACACTTCATGGTGTACGATACCAGTTGCCCTTGTGTCCGGATTCGGACTGATGCTAGTCTACGTCCACGATCAGCATTTCATACACAGGTTTATCCAGCCTGAAACTTTCCCTTTCGGTGAACGTCTCGCCGTAGTCTACTTCGTTTTCCAGTTCCAGGGTAGCGCCGGTGTCATCGACAACCATGCTCTGCGCGTATTCAAGCATACGGGCAACGAGCCGGTTATATTCATTGGAGACCTCGCTTCGCTTGCTGATAAATTTTTGCTCGTCAAGTTCTGAAGTCTCTTCGTCGGCTTCTGCCATCATGGTTCTTGTGAAGCCGTAACGTGGATGGTAGTCGCTCAGGAATACGGTTATCTCGTCGCTGCTGGTGGCTGAAAGTTCTTCCTTGCCTCCCTCTGCCTGGTCAGCCGAGAAAATGTAGGTGTTCGTTCCACTTGTTCCCTCCATGCTCCACATTATTTCACAGTAGGTAAGCGCGAGCGTCGAATCATAGTAATAGGTAGCATCCGCGGAACTTTCATAACCCTGGAATGATGCCTGAAGAGCGTAAACAGATTCGCTTTTCCTGGCTGCAAGAGCAGAGTCGAAAGATTCCTGGACCATCAGGGCAAAGTCATTTCCATTGTCTTCAGATACTTCGGTGACCCCTGCGTCTTCTTCACCTTCATTATTCGAGTGTACCGTATCTACCGCAACATCATGATCGGATTTTAAAGTGTCCTCACTGGAAATTTCTTTTGAGACGGGTCTGGTGCAGTTCATCAAAAAAGCAGTGAGGGCGAGGAGATGGATTCCGATGCGCATTCTGTAAAATACATATTTTAGAAACTGCAACCAAAGGGAAGTAAGAAACCATGAGAGATTGAAAACAATTGGGTCGCATGAGAAATACATGCGACCCAACCAACCCGATTTGCAAATGTACCCCGACCCACTCGGGTGCCCTTACGCGCCATCGACAGACCCTGGGCTGTTGCGCGCGGATCTGCTGATCCTTATTTCACTCTTCCGATCTCGGTCAGCTTGTCAACATCGTTGTTGACGGAAAGTATCAGAAGACACGTTGCTGTACAGAACACCGGACTGGTGATACAGTGATGTCCATTCCAGCTTCCATCATCATTTTGGATCTTCAGCATTCGCCCGCTGACATTGTCATACCACTTTTGCCAGCTATCGTCTTTATTGATGATCATGCTCTCACCGGTCTGCAGATAACTTAGAAATTCTTCTCCTCCGTTGTTCCCGAATCCGCTCATTACCTCATCGCGTTGTGCCTGTACTTTTGCAGATTGGTAGACTTCATAGGCAGTCGAATACTTGAGGGCATCGTCTTCGTCATATCCGATTTGCCTCAGCGACTCAGCGGTAGGTGCTGCGTTCTCGGCCAGCTTGCCTTTACGCTTTGCTTCTTCAACTTCTTCTTCCACTTTCCGGGCTTCCTTCGCGCTTGCCCTCGCACTTCCCGTTACAGCGTAAAGTACGATACCGGCACCAGCTTCGGTGTTGACGTCGCCGGTCCTGGCGTTGTAGTTGTTTTTCTGGAAGTCGCGAGCTTTCTCGAGTGACTTCTTGTCTACGTTCGCTCCGTGTGCTTCGGCGGCCTCAAGCGCATTCGAGGCAAAGGAAGATTGCAAGACACCCGCCCAGCCGGAACCCGCAATTGCTCCGTTTCCGTCCTGTGCGTTTTGGATCTTCGTTACACATATATTCTGTGCCTTTTTGATCCGGTCTGCCAGTGTAAAGTTGTCTTTGGAGTAGTCCAGAATGTTTGAAAGGAATTGGGAGGTGAGTATCACGTCGATGTTCTGACCGAGCTTGATCTGGATCTGTGTCCCTGTCTCTGCAGTGATATTGAAAGAATTCCTATCCGAGCTTTCGACAGCCCTTAGTAAATATTCGAGCGCCTTGTTCAGGTGTTCGGAATACGGTCCACTCTTTAAAGTAGATCCGCTTCTAAGCAGGGCCATTGCGACCATGGCGGTTGTTGCGGGATCGGCGGCTACTGCGTGTGGATCCATCACATCCTGTCGCGCATGAGTGCCCGCGCCCCAGCCACCATTCTTGTTTTGAGCCCGTGCCATCCAGGCAAGGCCTCGGTCGATCGAATACTGAACGTTCTCAGGCGTCTTATAGACAAAATCTCCTTCCGATGATTCTTCATTCATGAGCGTTCTGAAGACACAACCTTTGGGAGCAACGAAGGGCTTTTTCCTGGCGTTCTCATCATCCAGCGAAAATGCAAGCAAAAGCATAACACTGATCGCCATAAAGGCGACCCACTTTATTCTAAAGGGATTCATGGTATTTGTTAATTGATTACACCCAATAGATTCATTGAGATAACAATTTCCATAAGACTTCAGTGAAAAATTTAATTTATAAACAGTTAGCCGGATGCAAAAAAAACGCACCAGCTTTTCTTTCGAAATCACTGATGCGGTGGAATTCCTGTAAGTCGAATCCCTGATTCACGGCCTTTGTTTAAAAAATCAACCTGTGACGTCTTCGATCACCAGATAGACAAATGTTACGTTTAAAAGTTGGAAACCTATTTCTCCCCAGGTGAACGTCCCGACAAATCCAGGTATTGGTTTTTTCTCAAGCGCAAAATTGAAATAGTTATAAAGACAGCTGTAAGAGTATTCGATCTTGGAATTTCCAACCTCCTTCAGTTTGTTTGAGAGGTAGCTGATGTAATCTGTGTGAACGGGTTTGGCCAATTTGTATACGGTGTCTTTAAAGACGGGCGCAAACAGCCCAACCTTTTTATTTTCGTTGTCCAACATTACCGCTACATTTATTTTTGCGCCTGCGTAGTCTGCGACAAATGGTAGAAATAGATCATCTCTTTTGTGGAGGTATGTATAAAAATCGGTGCGCTTGCCGTTGACAAAACAATCCTTGACGTGAAAGCCATCGGTCTCGAAAGTTATTTCATCGCCATCGCCCTGTTCATATGGGTTAACAATTTCTATTCTTCCGATCCTGGTGGGTGGCAGCTTGATATGCAAAGCGACTGCCTGGCTGGTAAATTTTTCATGCCCGACATAATTTACGGCAGGTACGGTTCCTATTTTTTCAACTGCCGGGCCGCAAACCCATCCCAGTAAGGGATTCATAAATTGATTTTCATAGGTGGGTGATTTTCTGGCAAACTCATCGAGTACCTTTGAGTTTACCGGGAAAATGGCGATGATCAGACCGTTGTCATAGGCGTCTCTCGTAATGTTTGATATCCCGGATTCATCATACCTGCGTATGTCGTATTCCACCGCAAGGTCGGTGAAGTCTTTGACGTACAGCAGTTCCTCCGAATAGATCGCACCCGCCTCACCAAGCAAATAAGGGTTGGAGCCGCCAATCCAATTTCCATTGGGCAGCTTATCAAGGAGGGTTTCAGCAGCAGCGATGACCAGTAGCCGGCCCTCCGTAATCAAAGTAGTTGTTTCCGTCAGGGTAAACAGTTTGCCTTTCATTTTACCAGGTTTTAAAGATTGTCAATAAGTCAGCCCGCACGGCCAGTTTGTATTTGGCGCACAACGAGTAAATTTTTTCAATGGCGTCATCGATTGATATTATCCCAAGTTGGACATCTTTCCGCGCCTGACTGATTTGCATCTGTAATACAAAGTTGCGGTACTGATGGGTAATTTCACCAGTGATCATTTTTGCCCATTCTCCCCGGGTTTTCGAGGGTATTTGAGAATTGTTCATATCGGTTTGAATATGCTGCCGCATTGGCAACTAATGTACCACGTGTCAATATTCTCGTTATCAGAGGAATGCGAAATAGCAAAAGAAGTGGCCTGACGATATTCAGTACGATGTTGTATGATTCTGAAGATCCTGTTGATAGTTTCGTCGGCTCCTTGCTCGCAATGCGATGACCGAATTAACAATGCACCTTGGCTTGAGAAAGATGGATTGTTTGCTTGATGCCATGACGCAACGGTATCAATATGCGCGTAGTTTTCGCTGGAAGCAAGTTGTTGGTGATCGGGGTAAGAAAACAGGATGACAACTTCCGTGCTCATCCGTCCCTGGGCAGATAGTTTTGTGGCAAGGGAATTATTTCATTAATACTTCTTAATTTACGAGGCTGGCATCCGTCACAAACGATGCCTGGCATAACGAATCACCACGACGAAATGAGTACGTTAATCGAAGTTTTAAATACGACGCGGAAGGATATGGATCTCATTTTCTCCCTGTTCGACCAATCGATCATCTATCAGAGAAAGAAAGGGTATCCTGTCTGGGATAACTATGACAAGGGGGCTCTTATTCGCGATATGGAGGAAAGAAATCAATATAAGCTGGTTGTAGATTCCGTACTGGCGATGGCGTTCAGTGTTTGTTATTCTGACAAGATCATATGGAATGAACGCGACCGTGACGATGCTTTGTACCTGCATCGGATAGTGGTGAATCCTCTGTTTAAGGGACAACGTCTTTTTGGTTCTGTCTTGCAATGGGCTGTTGTGACTGCAAAAGGAAAAGGATTGAAATTTGTTCGTATGGACACATGGGCGAGCAACAGTAATATTGTTGAATACTACACTGGGTTTGGATTTAACGTAGTAGGCAATATCACCACACCAGATACCGAGGCGCTTCCTGTTCATAACAGGGGCCTTGCCCTCACATTACTGGAGTACCCTGTGATTTGATATTGATGTCTTTGCGTGGAGATCAATGTGAGCGAGTCCCGGTCTCCGCCGCATAGGCGACAGAAGATTTTACTATCTTTAAACAGTCTTGAACAAGCACCCTTCCAATATGTATTTCATTCTGTTCTATAAAACCATAAGCAACTACATCGAGCGCCGGGCGCCCTTCCGTGACGAGCATCTGAGGCTCGCCCGTGAGGCCAGGGAAAGGGGAGACCTCGTTATGGCTGGCGCTCTCGCTGACCCTCCCGACGGCGCGGTCCTTGTCTTTAAGGGAGATAGCCCAAAGGCCGCAGAGGAGTTTGCAAAGAACGATCCCTATGTAAAGAACGGGCTGATCACAGAATGGCACGTGCGCCACTGGACCGTTGTGGTTGGCAATGATTGAGACAGGCCGGGAAGTTTGCGGTTGCAATTAAAGAGATCACCAGACGTCTGCCTTAACGGGCGTTGATTTCCACGTCGCCGAATATGAGGCGCTTGTTGATGTTTGCGCCGCCGTCAACTTCGATCAATGGCTCACCGAACGCATTGACGCGCACTTCCTCGGTTGATCTTAAGAAGATGATACCTTCGCCAAAGACGTTTGTTGTTGTAAATGCGCTCTTCATGTCCCGGGTGTTGATCTTATTCACCCCAAAGACCTTGTATTTCTGCTCGACCACCTTTCCCGTTTTTACCCACAGCCTGTTTTCGCCGTAAAGCGCGACTTTGAAATAGTCAGTCTTGAGGGACGCGAGCGTGATGTTGTTTTCACCGTAGGCTTTCAGGGTAAAACGTTCGTTCTCGATCGCATCGAGACAAGTGAGTTCCTGTTTGCCGCGGATTTCAAGGCCCTCGAGATATTTGTACGTCACATAGGCGGTGACAGACACGCCGTCATAGATACCATGCCTGGAACCCCCGATCCGTTCGGTCTTTTCAACTCTTCGGGCATCGTCCAGATAAATGTGAAGGGTCTTGCCGGTTACGATGATGTTGATCTTGCCTTTATTAACATCGTCGTACACTAGCCGGATTTCCTCCCTTTCTCCTTTTTTAAGTACAAGGTTCACACGCGGCGATGCGATGATCTTGTTGAAGGATTTGAGACTTTTTGAGATTTCCTGTGAGTAACCTGTCGCGGAAACGAGGAAAAGAAGTATGGCAATGCGTGCTTTCATAAGGTTTTTCATCGTAAAGACTACCTTAAGACAACAACGGTTGCGTCAACCCCTATTCGTTTCGTAAAGAATTTACGGGGTTACCGGTTGCGGCGCCGATCGCCCTGGAGCTGATGGAAACAAAGGCAATTGAGAAGGTGAGCAGTCCGGGCACCAGGAACGCCCACCAGGGAATGTTGATGTGATAGGCGAACTGGTCCAGCCAGAGTTTCATGAGCCACCAGGCCACGGGCCATGCGATCAGGTTGGCGATCAATACCAGCGTCAGAAATCCCTTGTTGAGGATGGTCACGATATTCGAAACACTGGCGCCCAATACTTTCCGTATACCGATGGCCTTTCGTTGCTGTTCGACCGTAAACGTTGCAAGTCCAAAGAGCCCAAGGCAGGCAATGACGATAGCGAGAACGGTAAAAAGCACGAAGAGCAGGCCGATGTTCCTTTCGCGTTGTTGCTTCTCCTCGAAATTTCTCTGAACGATAGAATACTCAAACGGTGCCCCATCGGAGTAACGGTTGAAGGTTTTCTGAATGAAGGCGATAGTTTCATCATCAATTTTTTTCACTTTGATGGCCATCTCCCAGTTCGGCTGGAAACCAAGGATGATCGCCAGAGGCTGGATAGGATGTTTCAAAGACTGAAAATTGAAATCCCTGACGACGCCGATCACTGTACGTTCCCGCCCTGCAGGCTGATCATAGGTTGTAAAGATCTTCTCGCCAAGGGGCTTGTTCAGGCTCAACTTTCTGACAGCTGTTTCATTCAGGATTACCGAAAGTGAGTCATTTTTCGATTGATCAAAGATCCGCCCACTCACCAGCTGATAATTCATCGTCTTGAAATGATCATAATCCATTTCATACACAGCCAGCATATAGTCTTTCCCGGTACTGTCGGGCCTGAACACGGATTGCCATTCGATGTTCGGGGGAAGACGATTACAATAACTGGCGGAGACGATCCGTTCATCCCTGAGCAAGGCCGCTTTGAAATCAGCCGCATGTTCGCCGAGGTTGCGGGTATGGAGTAAGTTGACAATGTTTTCCTTGCTGAAACCCAGGTCGACGTTTTGCATGAACTGCAGTTGAAGGTAGACGATCAGTGTGGCGAAGATCAGCGCCGTCGAGATGAAGAATTGCACTACTACCAGAATATTGCGGATACCATAGCTGCGCAGCCGTGCGCGAAGGTCTCCCTTAAGGACGTCCACCGGACTGAAATGCGTGAGGTAAAACGCCGGGTAGCTGCCTGCGATCAGTCCAACGAAAACAACGAATAGTAACATGCCCCACAGAAAAGGAGGCGTGACCAATGATGCAATGGTTAGATCTTTTGCCGTGAAATAGTAGAAAGGCACCAGCGCGATGACGAGGATCAGCAGCGACAAGAATACCGCGATGACAACATAAAAATATGATTCGAGGAGAAACTGAAATACCAACCTTGCATTTTGTGCTCCTACCGCCTTACGTACCGCGACCTCTTTTGCCCGGCTCGCGGAGTGCGCGGTCGTCAGGTTCATGAAGTTGATACAGGCTATGCCTGTGATAAATGCGGCGATCGATGCAAAAAGATAGATGTATTGGATATTGCCATTTTTTTCTATTTCATCCAGAAGGTCGGAGTGGAGATGTATTTTTTTCAGAGGCTGAATAATGTATCCCAGCGCATTACCTTGTTTGTTGTACTTCTCGAGGTCCGTATTCCTTAGATGGTTCATCTCGGCGTTCAATCGGCTAATAAGGACACTTTGGATCCGCTGTTGCGCCTTCATGGGTTCTACGTTATCCTTTATTTTGAAATAGGTGAGAACCTTGCCGCTCAGCCAGTCCTGCTCTTCGCTGATCTCCCACGACGATAGGGAAAGAATGAGCGTGTAATGAAAATGTGAATTGCGCGGTGGATCTTTGGCAATACCGGTAACCCTTACCATATAACCTTGTGCGAGGGCGAGCTCTTTTCCGATGGGTGAGGTGTCGCCTTTCCCCTTGTAGCCGAAGTATTTGGTGGCAGTCGATTCACTGATGACTACTTTGCGGGTGCCGTTCAGCACGCTGTCAGGGTGACCTTCGAGAAGTTCGAATGAGAAGAACCTGAAAAAATTTTTATCTGCCAGCAGGAGGTAGGGCTCGGTGTAGCTTTTGGATTGGTATTTAACGGGGAATGTTTGCCAGCTTCCCAGTCTGCAGACGGATTCGACATCCGGCACTTTGCCAAGTTCGGTTCCGAGGGGAAATCCCGTAAGTGTTGACTGGCTTAACTTTCCCTGGATGTGGCCTTCGAACCCGATGCGGTACATCCGATCTCCGTCGTTGTGAAAAGCGTCATAGGCGATCTCATCCTGGATATAAAGCAATATCAGCAAACTCGACGCTATACCAATCGTGAGTCCGCTGATGTTGATGATTGAGAATCCGCGCTGCCTCTGAAAAAAACGAAAGGCAACTATAAGGTAATTTCGCAACATGGGGCCAGAACTCTAATATACTGGTTTAGGATGATTGATCCATCATCTCCAGCCCTGGAATCCTTCGGCTATTCGTTGCGGAGCGAATTTACCGGATTGCTAAAGGCGGCCTTGAGGGCCTGGAAGCTTACGGTAACGATAGCAATTGCAACGGAGAGGATACCAGCGATCACGAAGGTCATCGGGCCGATCTTGATGCTATACTGGAAATCCTTCAGCCACGCAGTCATCATATACCACGCGATGCCGCTGGCAATGACAAACGAGACGAGGATCAGCTGGATAAATTCGGCCGACAATTTGTAAAGAATGATGCCGTTTGTTGCCCCCAGAACTTTCCTGATCCCGATTTCCTTACGACGCTGCTCGGCGGTAAACGCAGACAAACCGAATAACCCCAGTCCGGCGATCACCAGCGCCAGCACCGTAAAATGTGTAAACATGCTGGCAAATGCCTGCTCGTTTTTATAAAGATTGGCAAATTGCTCATCGAGAAAGTTGTACTCGAAGGTGGTTCCGGGATTGACCTTTTTCCATGATTCTTCAATATAGGCGATGGTCGATGCCATGTCCTCCGACTTGACCTTTATCGACAGCGCACCATTGTTTGCGTTATAGAGCATAAACATCGGCTCGAGCTTGTGTCTGATCGTGGCAAAGTGGAAATCCCTGACAACGCCAACAACGGTATATGCTGTCAGATCCGTGGGATTTGGACCGGATTGAAGGCTGATCTTCCTGCCAATGCCATCCGTCCATTTTAAGAGCCGGAGCATCTCTTCATTGACGATCATGGAAAGTGAATCCGCATAGTCGAGAGAAAAATTCCGGCCTGCTGTCATCGTCATGCCCATCGTTGGAATAAAATTCTCGTCCGCGACCATGATCGAAGTAATGTAATTTGTTTCACTGGTAGCGCCTTCCGGGATGATCGTTGTCCGGCCGAGCTGTTGTCCCATGCGCGCGGAAGATGTTCCGGCAGAGATAATATTTTTGTTTCTAAGCAATTCCGTTTTCAGCGTGGCGGCACGTTGTACAGCTGCGCCGTTTTGCTGAATGGTGATCACCTGGTCGCGGCTGTATCCAAGGTCTGCCGTGTAGATGAAGCGCATTTGCTGATACACGATCGCCGTGCCGATCATTAACGCAATCGAGATGGTGAACTGAAGTACCACAAGGGATTTCCTCAGTCGTACACCACTTGCCGAGTTCTTGAATGATCCTTTCAGAACCATGATCGGCTTGAACGAAGAAAGAACGAATGCGGGGTAAAGCCCGGCAAATAACCCAACGCCAAGGATCAGCAGAACGATAATACCAATGCTTTGCCACTCGAATAAGATCGCAACATCGGCAAACCGTTGATACGTGTTGTTGAGCACTGGTATCAACGCAAACACGATCGATAGTCCGAGCACCGCCGCTACCATGGTTACCGTAATGGACTCCACGAGATGTTGTCCGATCAGCTGTCCGCGTATGGCACCGATCACCTTTCGCATCCCTACCTCCTTTGCCCTTCCGGTGGATTTTGCCGTGACCAGGTTCATGAAGTTGACAGCCGCGAGTATCAGAATAAGAATGGAAATGGTCGAGAGCACGTAGACATTCATTTCATCCGCCTTGTTGGCATTCGTTTCGAATAATATTTCTTTCGATTTGAGGTGGACATCTTCCAGTTTCTGTACAACGGGGGTGAAGAATTGGTAGGCATTGTTTTTTTTGCTGATCGCCTGGAGCTTCGCATTGAGGTCTTCCGTCTTTACAGGTTTATCAAGCAGCAGGTACGTAAAGCAGAAGATACCCTGCCAGGTGTCGAGCGCTTGCTTTAAGTTCTCTTCATTCTGCCCGGGGACAAGTGAATGCAACAGGTCAAATTGAATGTGCGATGTCTTTGGCGGGTCGGCGAGGACTGCGGTTACGTTAAGGTCGACGTTTTGATTCCACCTGACCGTTTTTCCTATCGGGTTTTCGTTGCCGAAAATTTTAGCTGCAAGGCTCTCCGTGATGGCAATAGACCCGGGCTGATCGAGAATTTTTGTGGTTGCTCCATCGACCACCTTGAAGTCAAACACATCGAACACCGTAGGGTCAACGCGGAATGCTGCCTCACATTTTAAGGTATTATCGTTATAGCTCAGATCGTATCGGCCACCGCCCGTGAAACGGACGGCTTCAACCACTTCGGGAAGCTCTTCTTTCGCTGCCGGGCCAAGCCGGGGTTGTGTTACGCCTACCAGTTTGCTGCTCACACCCTCAGCACTGTCGATTGTAAGTACTCTGACGATCCTGGCGTAGTTGCGGTTGAATCGGTCATATGAGAGATCTTCGCGAACATAGAGATAAATGATCACGCTTGCCGCAAGTCCGAATGCAAGTCCGGCAATTTTAATAAATGAATATCCCTTCTGCTTGAATAGATTTCTCAGACCGATCGTAAAGTAGTTCCTGAACATAGGTTTAAGGTTTATCGTAATACCGTTGACGGTGTCTTTGGTATGATGACCAGGTTAGCTGGATAGTTTTGTCCTGTCTTTGGCTCTTGTGTTAATTAAGGTTAAAATTGATCGATGGTTTGGCTGTTGGCAATTAGCAATTAGCATTTGGCATTTTAGCGTTTAGTTTCTTCTTGCATAAAGCTCTTAATGCGAATAGCGACTGTCGCTTATTCGTTGCGAAGTGCATTTACGGGATTGTTGGAGGCGGCTTTGATCGATTCAAAGCTCACCGTTAGCAACGCTATTGTAAATGCTCCCAACCCCGCAAAGACGAACACGGTTAAGTCGGTGGTCGTTTTATAGGCGAAACCTTCCAACCATTTATTCGCGCCGTACCAGCTGATCGGGATGGCGATTACAAACGCTATTGCCACCAGCGTCAGGAACTCGCGTGACATCATCGAGACGATCTGGTTGACACTTGCGCCCAGAACCTTTCTGACACCGATCTCCTTGAACCTCCGCTCGGCCATATAGGTTGACAGGCCGTACAACCCCAGGCACGAGATGATCATTGCAATGACAGTGAAGCTTGTAATCACGCTTGCAACCTTTTTGTCTTCGCTGTATTGATTTTCAACGTTCTGGTCCAGAAAGAAATATTCAAAAGGCGTGTCACTGACGATGGCCTTCCATTTTGTGTCGATCAATGCGATCACGTCCTGAAAATTTTCCCCGCTTGCGCTGATCACAAGATGGTCATAGTTCGTAAGCTGTTCCGGCATTCTGAACAACAATGGATAAATTTCTTCCTTCAGGCTGACCTGGTGGTAGTCGTCCATTACGCCGATGACCTCGAACTCATATTTCTGACCCTGCCATTCGAAGAACAACGGCTTGCCCACCAGTTCCTCAGGGGTAAAGCCGAGGCGTTTGGCGCCCTCCCTGTTCACGATGATCTTTGTGTTGGCATCGGTTGCACGATTTTCCGTGAATGTGCGGCCCGCGAGGAGTCTGATGTTGAGTGTTTGAAGGAAGTTCGGGTCAACCCAGTTGTTCCTCATCATGATGGCTGTTTCCATCGACCCGCCTTCCGGATACAGGGAGAAGTCATGCCAGATAGGGGAGCCGGGTACGTAGGTTGAGCCAGTCACCGATTCAACGGATGCTATTTTCGAAAGCTCGTTCTTTAATGTTTC
>CBHTUB010000052.1:0-19131 GCA_966095595.1 uncultured Chryseosolibacter sp.
CGTCGACGATAGAACCCTTGCCCATCAGTGACGGATCATCCAGCGAGTAGATCGTTCCATTCCATGACCGGAGGATATTTCTTACACTTTGGCTGTTGAGGGATGCAAAAAGGATCAGGATGTCGTTCTCGTTCAGCGCGTCGATGATCGCGCTTGAATCTGCGGCGTGTATTTGCGAAATGTTCTCGGTTGGCGTGCCATTCTTTTTCAAAAAACGGTTGATCACGTTCATCTCTTCCGCCTTGTCGAGTATCATCGCGGCCTTACTTTGATGAAACAGGCTTTGGATATTCTTGCTGGAGTCATTGCGTGCCAGGATCAGCAGCACATCCGGGAAAAGTGGCAGTAGGGTTCTTACATTCTGAAATCCCGAATTGATCTCTACATCATTTTTGACAATGCCGATGTCGATGGTGCCTTCATTGATCAGCTTGATAATATCGGCTTCCTGCTCGATTTCCTGCTCCTTGAAAGTCAGGTCGATATCGATCGAAGCAAGCGCTTTTTTCAGCGATGAGACCGTGGGGTGATTGGTTCGCGTTTCACCCAACTCCAGATCGGAAATAATCGAGTAGTCGCGTTTTTCGTCACATCCGGAAAAAACAGATGCAACGAATAGGATAACAAATAACGGATAACGACCGGATAGCAGAAAGGCGCGAGTCATAGCAGTGGGGTTCGAACGCTCTGGTTCTAAAGGTAGCTAATATTCGCGGTTAAATCCGAATTCAGGACTTGCCTGGCTTCTTCTTTTTCTTCAATGCTTCATTCTGCCCGATCCTCATCTTGACGATCTTTTTCACAAGGGTAGCCGGCAACGGTTTTTCCGGAGTGAAATGAATCGTGGTGCCACTCGTCTTGTATGTCTTGAGCTCCTTTGAAAATTTATCGATGATCTCTGTATTTATAACTACAAGAGAACAATGATTCCTGAAGGCTGCGAAGTGGACGAGGGGACCGTTCTGTTTGTATGTAGGGATCCGATAACTGATCAGCTCTTCCGCTTTTGGCGCGGCTGTGAGAATAGCTTCTCTGAGCTCTGTAAGCAGCTCACGGGTCGGCCCGTCGAGTGACATGAGGTATTCATCCACGTTACGTGCAGGGATTTCGTTGGCCATGAAATTATCTTTCTGAGATCTCTTTTACTTTTTTCAATGCCTTCGGCCACAGTTGAGAGAACATCTCCGAAAACTCTTCGGTGATATCCATGTCGACGACAAGATTGGTTTTGCCGTTGTCCGATTTTAGCGTGTAATTCTCGTGCGCACCCGACCACTGGCTGACTCGCTCGCTGGTAAGGTCCTCCTTGCCATCGTGGATCTCTCCCAGGTGTTCAATGGATAGAAATTCGTTGGGAATATTTTCGGCGATCCTTGATACCATGCCGTTTCCTTTCCCATCCAGAAAAAGTGCCTTGCTTCCCTTTTTCCAGTCTGTTTTCACCTGTGACCCTTCGGCAAAGACAGATGTCCATTCAAGGTATGTTTTTTCGCCAAGTAGTACATTCCACACTTTCTCCCTGGGAGCATTGATCGTGATTGTAAATTGTTGCTTTTCCATAATGTGTATAAGAGATGAATCCATTATCATTTTCCATCATAGGCTTCCTGCAGCACCTTGAGGTCGAGCTTCACCATTTTCATGAGCGCCTGCATTGCACGACTTGTTTTCTCCGCCGGACCAGTCATCAATTGGCCAAGTTGCATGGGAACGATCTGCCATGACAGGCCGAACTTATCTTTAAGCCAGCCGCATTGCTGAGCCTGTCCACCTTGTACCAGCTTATCCCAATAGTAATCGATCTCTTTTTGCGTTTCACAATTTACAACAAACGAGATCGCTTCGGTGAATTTAAAATGTGGACCTCCATTGAGCGCAATGAATTCCTGGCCGTTGAGTGTAAACTCGGCAGTCATCACGGATCCCGTGGGACCGGGTCCCGTATCTCCATATCGGCTGACTTTTCCGATCTTCGAATCCTTAAAGACTGTTGTATAAAAGTTCATTGCTTCCTCGGCGTTGTCGTTGAACCACAGGAAAGGAGTTATCTTTTGCATGATGCTTTGGTTTGATGTTCTGTTGGTGTTACAAACTTAATGTCATCAATCATCGAAGAGAGGGTGTAAAGACGACAGGTTCGCGGGGCTGATCCGTCAATCTATACTTTCTGCCAGTGTTACTTTTATGATAGCCATCCTGCCGGTGAGATGCCAAAATCGGCGACGAGTTGAAATGACCTTTTTTAGGCACTAAAAGCCGCGAATTCAAACTTTTTATTTCACCGTAATATTTCCTCATCTAAGCGACGGTTCACGTCCGTTCAGCCGCGCCATTTGTGTTATGCCAGCAAAAAGCGACTATTTCGATTCATCAATTCAAAGATTATGAAAGCGAAATGGATAGTCCTGGTTGTCTTTTTATTGTGTGCGGGCGTTGTCAAGGCACAACTTAACACAGGCGTGAAAAGCATACTGGATAGCGCATTGGTCAACGCGAAGAAATTTTCCGTGAACATAAAGGGGGTTAATTGGGATTCCGTGCAGGCACAGATGTATCTGCGTGCGAAGGAGGCCGGGGATGCAGGGGGTCTGAGCGAGGCCATTGAATATTTGATCACATCGTTGAATGACCAACAGGCGAAGCTTGTTCGCAGGACCGATGGCAAAGTCATCGTCCGGCACGTTGATTATCGTGACCCGGAATTGCCTGGCACTAATCTGGGAAACAGCGAAAATGTTTTCAGATATGAGGTCCTTGAAAACGACGTGCGATACCTGCGTATTCCTTCCTATCGAAAGAATGCCGATCTCGTAAAGGAGGCCAGTGTGCTACGCGCGGCAATCGACACCCTTAGCCAATCCGATTCTTCAAGATGGATCGTCGATCTGCGCGGTGTGAGTGGTGATGATTTCAGGATTCAAATGGCTGGCCTGGGCCCATTGCTCGGCGAAGGTTTAATAACGAGTATTATTGATAAGAACGAAAGGGTTGAGAAAATGTACGAGATCCATAACGGCAGATTTTATGAAGAGCAACATCTGGCCGCGCATTTCGTATGTCCCGCTGATCTCGGCAGATCAAATATCGCCATACTGATAGATGAAACGACCGCCGGCCCCGGAGAGATTCTTGCGCTCGCCTTTCGCGGGAGAAAGTTCACAAGGCTGTTCGGCTCACAGACTCACGGAAACGTCGCTATCACGAAAGAGATCAACCTTGGTGAATTCGTCTTGTCGATCTCATCGAGGCTGTACCAGGATAGAAGAGGGAATGTTTATAAAGGATCGGTGTTCCCTCATACGAAAGTACAGCAGGCTCAAAACGGATCTGAAGACGCCGTTATCGCTGCAGCTATGCAGTGGCTGATGGTGCCTGGAGACAATGCACTGACGGCAAGCGTCATGAAGAAGGATTGACAGATGTCGTTTCAGGCCCCTAAGTATGTCGCAATTGCGCATCACACGGATGGATTATCGCCAATAGCTTTGTATCAACAAATACAAAACTTTAAGAGCTATGGAAACGATAAACATTCACGCTACAACAACGTCTCGCTCCGGTAAGCTTTTCCGGACAGGTCGCATCATCAGTTATTTATGCATCGCCTTTCTGTTGGTTGATGCCATCATGAAGGTCATCATGCATCCGATGCACATTGAAGGAAGCACCAATCTCGGTTGGGCGATCTCCGCCGTAAGACCTATTGGAGTTGTCTTGTTGAGCTGTACGTTGCTATACATCGTGCCACGCACCGCCATCATCGGAGCGATGTTCCTCACGGCCTACTTCGGCGGGGCGGTTGCAACGATGGCGAGGCTCGGAGAGCCCTATTATTTTCCGGTAATCTTTGCGATCCTCGTATGGCTGAGTCTTTATCTGCGTGACGAACGCCTGCGAGCAATGCTGCGATAAGTACATGTGCTCTTTCGATCTCTGTATTAGGGCACTCAAAAAAGAAGTAGAGGCTGTCTTACAGTGTAAAACAGCCTCTAGTGTTAATCCCTTTCCTTTCGCTGGTATTGTCCAGATTCAAGTTCTTAGGATATGTTCTCAGGTAGAGATAAAAACGAATTTTTATCCTTATACCACTCCTGAAGAGACCAACGCCTCTGTCAGATAAATAGCCGTGCCATCGCCCGAGCTCGTGAAAATCAATTTCATAACTGTAGAGCAACCGTTGTTTATGTAGAGCAGGCGCGAAAACGTTCCCTCACTCAGCGAAGCGGCTCGTATGAAAGCAACATCACACCACTCGAAAATAACCTTGAGCCAACCAGCCTGAGATCGATCGTGTGTCGGGTGTTATAAAAGATCGAAGTGCCCGAAGGAATTGCGACCGGATCGATCATAAACTCAAAACCATCGATCAATCCTGCTTCGGCCAGCGGACCGATAAGGGAACCGCTTCCAAGAATGGTCATGTCGCGGTCGCTGTTTGCTTTCAGCGTCCTGAAACTTTTGACTGCATCTCCATTGACGATGCGTGTGTTCTTCCAATCAGCTTTGCGCAGCGTTTTTGAGAACACGATCTTGTCGGCATCGTTCATGCCTTTTGCAACAACGGGATCGTTCGTCCTGGCCATGTCAGTAGGCCAATAGCCCGCCATCATCTCGTACGTTACCCTGCCGAAGACCAGAATGTTGTTGCTTGCAAGGCTATCCGCGGAATATTCTCCCTCTTCGCCGCCGTGCCGATGCCACGAGATGTCGCCGTTTTCACCCTTGTAGTATCCATTAAGGGTTAGAAAATTGAATGCTGTTAGTTTCGCCATGTTTTTATTTTTAGCGAATTTATGACCATTACAATGCGACCCGATGCGCAATGTCCGGCAAAGATGCGGGGTCAATGCGACAATGTTATCTGATCCTGTAGCCCAGCTCAAGGAATATCAAGCCGTAATTTTCGGAGAAATCGTCTGCCAGGTTTTTCTTGTAGCGATTAAGCAGGGCCTGTTCATACCTAACATTATAACCAATTGTTATGTCGATAGCTTAGTTAGATGCTGTGCAAATCTGGCTGATCTAGCTTTGTGCGATGGCGTCGGTCAAGCCTTTGGTGTATGCGTCACTAATAGGAACCTTCGCATTGCCGATCGTTACCTGATGCCGTTCGATCTTGTCGATCTTGCTCACAGCCACGACATATGATCTATGTGTACGGACGAATTTTTTCTCCGGCAGAAGGCTGATCGCTTCGGCAAAAGTGCTTCGGGAAAGGATCTTCTTTTCTTTTGTTACGAAAGTAACGTAGTTACCTGCGGCCTCCAGATAAAGTATGTCCTCGAACATGATTTTCAGTTGCTCATAGCCCGTTTTAACATAGAGATAGTCATTCTGCTCTGTTGCATTCCTTAGCGTATACAGCTCATGGGCCTTGTTGCAAGCCTTGATGAACCTTGGAAGTGAAAATGGTTTCAGGAGATAATCCACGGCATCCATTTCGAAGCTGGTGACGGCATGCTCCGAGTAGGCGGTGGTAAATATCAACAGCGGTTTTCTGCTCAGGCTGTTGAAAAAATCGATCCCTGAAATGTCGGGCATTTTAATGTCGAGGAAAATAAGATCGACTTGTTCCTTTTGCAGGTAGTCGAGCGCCTTGAAGGCATCCGTGAACTCCGCCTTGAGTTCCAGGTACGGGACCTTTGAAGCGTGTGTCCTGATGATCTCTAAAGCGATCGGTTCGTCGTCAACGGCAATGGCTTTCATTGGCAGATGGTGGATCTAATTTAGGTCAATTGTGAGGTGAATAAAAAATTCTTTTTCCGACTCCCGTACGATCAGATGATGTTTTTCCGGATAGAGGAGCTTTAGCCGCTCGCGCACATTGCTGAGCCCAATGCCATTGTTTTGTAGTTCAGGATCGTTACTTCGCTTTGGCGGGTTGCTATTGACAACCTCAAACTCGAGCACGTGACTTCTGATCTGTAATATGATCCGGATATAGGATAACGTCTGAAAACTGATCCCGTGCTTGAACGCGTTTTCAACGAAAGGAATCAGCAGCATCGGTGAGATCTGATCGGAAAATTCTCCATCAGGAAGCTGCTCTTCGATGGTAATCTCTGGATTCAGATCGGTGCGAAGCTTCTGAAGGCTGATATAATTTTTCAAATATTCTATTTCGCGGTTGACAGAAATGCGGTCTTGTATATTCTCGCGGAGCATAAAACGCATCATGTCACCGAGTTTTTGAATTCCTTCACTGGTGCGTTCGGCTTTTTCCTGTAATGCGGTCCCGTAGAGCGTGTTGAGCGCATTGAATAAAAAATGTGGATTGATCTGAGATTTCAGAAAGTCGAGACTGGCGTGGGATTGCCCGAGCTCTTTTTGAAGGGAAACGATCTCGTCATTTTCGTGTGCGTATTTTTTATAGGCGATCCACGAGAATGGTGTAGTGATGAAAAATTGAAATAGATAGTTTAGTAAGCCGAAGGATATAGCATCGGCATCGTCTCTCTTTCCAGCAATCGTTGCCGACAATAGCCCGACAGGAATTGCGGTAACAATGAGCAGGAAGGCGGCTCTCATTACGAACGCCCAAAATGGAGACCTCTTTTGCTGGAGTCTTGGCAAAAGCACAAAGAACGAATAGGAGTAAAACAATAACCCGAATGGGACCAGCGTCATCCATGCAACGACTGCCTCCGGAGCCGGCTCCGCCATTAAAAGGAAGACCATGCTAACGACCCAAATTGCCAGGGCCAGTACGACGCCCGGTGCCAGAAACCGATACTGCGTCCGTATGGCTTTTGATCTTTGTGAAATAAAAATGAGCGCATACCGGATGAGGCTGTAAAGGAAAAACGAGCTGAACGCTATTGCCGTCGCGCTGATGTCGAGGAACAGTCCGGTGATCAGGCCACCGATGAGAAGCGTGAGTATCACATTCACCTTGCGATGAGCCGGTACGAGCAACCCCGGAACGATATAGAAGTTGCCGATCACAAATGCGAGGTATAGCATTGTGGATTCCGCCAGATGCTGAATGAAAGGAGATGTATACGGGACCAGAAGTCCCGACTCGGCATGTACCGGTGCCTTTGCAAAAATTCCGGAGATAAATCCCACATAAATAACGGTCGCAATACCGAGTTCCATGAACTCGATCCAACCCCATTTGGTTTTGTTTTCCATGATGCAATGGTAATAACGCGCCCGAACAATCGACAATAGATGTGATGAATCGCGCGAAAGATGTGACGAAATTACTGTGGGAGTCTCAGGTTTGAGGTCCAGGTTGGTCATGAGCTCCCTGCGGACCATGGCAGAAGGAGGAAACTAAAAAGTTCCGGATGTTGTCAATCAGAAAAAATGGATCAGCGATACACATATCTCGGTGACCGGCAAACCGAGGATAGTCTCAGGCGGTCTGTTTGCACTGCCGTGCGGCGGGCGGACGGAAAATGCATTCGTGGCAGGAACGGTTCAATGCTGGTTGAGATTAACGGGGTGAGGCATGTCATCGTGGGACGACTGCTGCGAAAATTAAGGTCGTGATTGAAAACGGGCGGGAGGCGTCCACCCACCGCCCGATAATATTTATGCTTTCTCGGCGCAGTTGAACATCCACTGCACGCCATACTTATCCCTGCAGCTTCCGTAGTATGCTCCCCAGAACATGTCCTGAAGCTCCATCTCTACTTTTCCGCCCGCAGACAGCGCATCGAATAACTTTTTGGTTTCCTTTCTGGTGTCAGGTTCAAGGTTGATATAAATGTTGTTCCCAAAGCTGACATTGAACCCCATCGACTCAGGTGCATCGGTGCCCATGATGACATGGCCCCCGGTGATAGCCAATTCGATATGCATCACCAGATTTTTATCGGCATCAGCGATAGGAGGCATTCCGGGTGCAGGTGGTATGTCCTTGAAACGGTTGATCCCCCCGATGAAGTCACCACCGAATACGGACTTGTAAAAGTTGAATGCCTCTTCTGTTTTGCGTGGAAAATTGAGATAAGTGCTTACACGTGCCATACAAAAATTGTTAATGGTTTGATTTGAAAAGTTTTATCCTCAAAGATAAATAGTCTGTATCCCATCCCCCGTATGGAATTCCGGCAAAGAAAAGGTGCATTTGCGACAAAGCCTGCCGGAAACCCTTTGAGTATTAACTTAAATGTTCTAGTTTTCGATAAGTTCGATAACATAATCAATAACCTATGCACAAAAACCTATCTGGCTATGCCTCCGGGTGGAGGTACGTTCTGTTTACATTGACATTATTCGTAATAAGCCTTTGCAACATCTCGCTTGCAACTGCACAGCAAAAGAAAACCATTTCGGGTACCATCAAGGACGCCGACAGTGGTGAAGCAGTTGCCGGCGCATCGATTGCCGTAAAGGGGTCCTATCAGGGCACCACTACGGGGGCCGACGGAAAGTTCACGCTCGAAGCTGCGTCCGGTGATCAACTGATTGTCAGCTTCATTGGTTATCAAACCGCTACCATCCCGGTAACCGATGCAAACGTCTATGACATACCGCTCAAGTTCGAGGCCGAGCAGTTGATGGAGGTGATGGTTGTGGGAAGCCGTAACCAGAACCGCACGGTGATTGAATCTCCGGTTCCCATCGACATCATCGAGCCGGCAGCTCTCGCGAGCTCCTACGGAAAGGTCGAGATCAATCAGATACTTCAATACGCAGCGCCCTCTTTCAACGCAACGAAACAATCAGGCTCTGACGGTGCCGATCACATCGATCCCGCATCGCTTCGTGGCCTTGGCCCTGACCAGACCCTGGTGCTGATCAACGGAAAACGCAGACATCAGTCATCCCTCGTCAACGTTTTCGGAACAAGGGGACGGGGTAACACGGGTACCGACCTCAATGCCATTCCTGCCTCCGCAATCAAACGTATCGAGATCCTCCGCGATGGTGCGTCTGCCCAGTACGGTTCCGATGCAATTGCAGGTGTTATCAATATAGTGTTGAAGGATAATACCGATGGAGTAACCGGTGGTCTTACCTATGGCGCCTACAGCACAGATGTAGGTAGCGGATACGAAGACGAGACTGGCGAAACGCTCTGGAACATAGAAGGAAAGAACAGACTCGATGGGAAAAACAGGAAGTTTGACGGCAACACCTATCGCTTCGACGTTAACTACGGCATGAAGCTGGGTGATAAGGGTGGTTATGCCAACGTGACCACTGAGTTTTTATCCAAGGAGAGGACGTTACGTCCGGGATTCGGATGGAGGAAAGGATATGGTACCGCGGCAGTAGATGGCTTCAACTTTATGGTCAACTCTGCAATGCCGATCAGCAAGACAACGGACTTCTATGTTTTTGGAGGGTCGAACTTCCGTCATACGGATGCATACGCGTTTTCCAGAGACAGCTATGCCGATGGTGATTATCGCACGGTGCCTTCGCTGTATCCAAACGGATTCACACCGCACATTACGTCGGATATCCGCGATGTTAGTGCAACAGCCGGAATCCGTCACCGGATGGACAACGGTTGGAAGGCAGACTTCAGCAATACATTCGGAAGAAATAATTTCCACTACTATATCACCGGAACGAACAATGCATCGCTCGGCGCTGCGTCACCGATAGAGTTCGATGCAGGCGGTCATAGCCTGAACATGAACGTGACGAACATCGACCTCTCGAAGTATTACGAAACGATTGCATCGGGCTTCAACCTTGCATTTGGTATGGAGTTCCGCACCGAGCGATTTACAATATTTTCGGGTGAGGAAGGTTCTTATGCCGTGTACGACGAGAATGGTGTAGCCGTTACCAATCCAGCGACGCAAGATCCTGCCCTCGATCCTGATGGCAATCCCCTGCCAGGTGGCTCACAGGGATTTCCCGGTTACAGCCCGGATAACGAAGTTGACAGAAGCCGTACTAACTACGGTGTCTATGGCGACGCCGAATTGAATGTAACAGACGCGTTCCTGTTGAATGGCGCATTGAGATTTGAACGATACAGTGATTTTGGAAACACCTTTAACGCAAAAATTGCCGCGCGTTATAATGTTATAGAGCAACTTTCATTCAGAGGTTCTTTCTCGACGGGTTTCCGCGCTCCGTCACTCGCGCAGATCCACTATAATCTGATCTTCAACAACATCGTGGGCGGTGTTTCGCTTCCTTCCCTTCTGGCCGCCAACACAAGCACCGTGACACGGGCGTTCGGCATCGGGCCACTCAAGCAGGAGACCGCGCAAAATGCCAGTCTGGGATTTACGCTGAAACTTGGAGATTTTTCTGCAACCGTGGATGCCTACATGATCCGTGTTGATGATCGTATCGTATTGACCGACAACTTCGACGCATCGGGCCTTGGTCTGGGTGTTGAAGCTGCTCAGTTCTTTGCCAATGGTGTCGACACCAAAACAACAGGTTTGGACGTGGTGCTTGCCTATAACAAGGCACTGTCCGACAATCAGAAGATCGGTATTACCGTTTCCGGAAACTTCAATGAGCTCGAGATCGAGAAGATCAACAACGGCGACCTCAACCCGTATACATTCTTCGGCCCGTTCTCACAGGCTTACCTGAAAGCCGCAGCGCCGGACTATAAGATTGGAACAAACGTTTCCTACACGATCTCGAAGCTGACAGCCAATGTGTACCTCACACAATTCAGCAAAGTGATCATCCAGGATTTCCAGTGGGTTGATACACCTGCTACCAACGAAGCGGAGGCGCAAGCTTTGTATGCAATTGCGACCGACACCTATAAAAAGGCAATGACAGTAGACGTGAACCTGGCATATCAGTTTACACCGAATGTTAGCCTCACCGTTGGTGCAAACAACCTGTTCAACAAATACCCTACTCCCCAGTTTGATACCTGGACTGACCAGGGTGGTATGAACGATTCTGTGCAGATGGGTTCCGATGGGGCATACTACTTTGCAAGGGTAGGATTCAAGTTCTGACCTGGTACCTTATTAAATGAAAGCGGACCTTTCACCGTGTGGAAGGTCCGCTTTTTTTTATTGAACCGGGATCTACTCGTAGCGCAACGATTTGGCCGGATTGGTTCGCGCTGCTTTGAGCGTGTGCACGGAAACCGTGATGAGCGCAATGGCAATCACAAGCAAGCTCGGAACCGCGATCAGCCACCAGCTGAGATCGATCCGGTGAGCAAAATCCTCAAGCCACCCATTCATGATCCACAACGCCAGAGGTGTCGAGAGCAATACGGCGATAGCCATCAACAAGATATAGTCTTTGCTTACGAGCGCGATGATGCCGCTCACGGAAGCGCCGAGAACCTTTCGAACACCTATTTCCTTTGTGCGCTGGATGGCGGTGAGGGATGATAATCCAAACAGACCGAGGCAGGCAATGAAGATCGCCAGACCTGAAAAGACACCGAAGATCTTTCCAAACTGCTGATCGGCCTGATATTGTTGATTGTAATGGTCATCCAGGAAAAAGCTGATGAACGGGTTGCCCGGGAAAATTTCTTTCCATTGCTCCTGAAATTTTTCCATGGACTGGTGTATGGACGATGTATTGAACTTGATGGCATAGTAGCCGCCAGGTGCATCGTTGTACCGGAACACGAGTGGTTCAAACGCTTTCTTGAGCGACTCCTGGTGATAGTTCTTCAATACGCCAACGATCCTGAACGTATCTCCCCAAAAATAGATCTGGTCATCGATCGCATCTTCTGGTTTTGCAAATCCCATGAGACGCGCTGCAGATTCATTCACCATCACGTTTCGGTGCTCGTTCACCGTCTCGCCGGAGAATGCCCTGCCCGCAATCACCTGCAACCCGAACGATGGAATGAAATCATGGTCCATCATGATCACCCTGTATTGGTTGGACTCATCCTCACTCTGGCTGAGCCTCCGTACACCACCCGCATTCCACTGCGGCTGGCGACCCGGCATGGTGGTCGCAGCAGTGACTGCCTTCACTTCCGGGAGTTGCCTGATCCGCTCTTTAAATACAGCAAACTTTTTTTCATAGGTAGAATCGACAACATTGGGCGAGTTGATGACCAGTGTTTGCTCGAGGTTGACACCGAGGTCCTGGTTGCGCATGTAGCGGATCTGCTGGTAAACGGTGAACGTGCCGATGATCAGGGTCAACGACGCCACGAACTGTGTAACAACCATCCCTTTTCGGAAAAATACGCCCTGGCCGCTGTTCTTGAATCTGCCTTTCAAAACTTCGACGGGCTTGAAACCCGACAAAACGAAGGCAGGATAGAGACCGGAGAATAGGGCACCTATGGCAATCAGCAATGCTGTCCATCCCCAGAACGCGGGTTGCCTGAACAACAGGTAATCGAGATCACGGCCTGCGAGCTCGCCGAACCATGGCGTAAGCAATACGACCAAAGCCAACGCAATTACGATAGCTACCACGTTGAGCAATGCCGATTCGAAAAGAAATTGTTGCACGAGCTGTGCGCGGAAGCTTCCCATTACTTTTCTGACACCGACCTCCCGCGCGCGTTCGATCGATTTTGCCGTCGAGAGATTGACGTAGTTGATCCACGCGATGATCAGGATCAGCACAGCAACCACCGTAAGAAAATAGGTAGACTGACGATCTCCGTTTGGCTGGAACTCGAACATGAAATCGGAGTCGAGATGAATATCGGGAAGCGGTTGCAGATGGAATACCATTCCTGCGTTATATTTCTTCAGCTCTTCACCTTCGTGTTTCTGAACAAATTCGGGTAGCTTGGCTTCGAATGTCTTGTAATCGGTTTTGTCGTTCAGCTCGATGTAGGTCATGAATCCATCCCATTGCCACGATGTGATCGGGTCGTTCCAAAGCTTTTGCAATGTCTCGAACGAAAGGAGCGCATCGATCTTCATGTGCGTGTTTGTGGGGAGGTCTTCAAATACACCGGTCACCTCGTATTCTGTTTTTCCGTTTGCCTTCAATGTTTCCCCAACGGCATCCGCATCGCCAAAATATTTTTTCGCAAGGGATTGCGAGATCACGATCTTGAACGGCTCCTTTAAAACCAGCGAGTCGACGCCCTTCAGCAATTTCACTGAAAACATGTTAAAGAACTCTTTCGTTGAAAAAAATACATTATCCTCCTTGAACATAATGTCGCCTTTGGATAACAAAAGCTGGGACTCGCGGAGCCGTACATAGCGTTCTACTTCCGGAAAGTTTGCCTTCAGATCAGGACCAATCCCTGCGGCACCCGCTGCCCACCGCGTTGCCAGCTCACCCTTATCGTAACGGTCCAGCTGGAGGCGGAAGATCCTGTCCCTCTTGACATGGAAATTATCGTAGCTGAATTCGTGGAGTACATATTGCGTGATAAGCATACAGGCCGTCATTCCGATGGCAAGCCCAAGCACGTTGATGGCGGTAAAAGCCTTATTTCTGGCGACGTACCGCATGGCGGAGGTGAGATAGTTCCTGATCATAGGATGGTGGTAATAGTAGGTGTTACTGTAAGTTGGAGAAAAGGTTACAATGATCGGCCGTTCTTTTTTCGGTGTAAGGGGATAAAATTTAAGATTTAAGGTTAATTATTCCAACAGGCATTTCCCTGTCTGCGGTGTGAGGCCCTATTGTGTTCCCTGGTTCCGATATATCCTATGAAAAATTATCGATAGTTTTATACTCGCTAACGACCAACGTTGTGATAAGAGACATTTTTGATACATTGATGAACAAGTATGCGACGTCGTTGACCGGAAAGACGTTGTGGTCGGAAATTGAGCAGCGATACGGCGAGAGGGCCCGTCATTATCACACGCTCAGGCATCTTGAGAACATGCTGAACGATCTCCTTCAGGTCAAGGATCATATCAATGATTGGGATTCGGTGATGATCGCCCTTGTTTATCATGACGTGGTCTATAATCCGCTTTCCGGTTCCAACGAGGAGGCAAGCAGCGATCTGGCCATAAAACATCTTTCGCTTGCCGCCTATCCGGAGGATAAATTCCAACACGTGCGGTCTTTGATCCTGGCTACAAAGAAGCATCAGCGTAGCGGCCATGAGGACATCAACTATTTTACGGATGCTGACCTGGCAATACTTGGAAAAGGTGAAGCCGAGTACAATGAATATGCTACGAATGTCAGAAAGGAGTACTCCCTTGTGCCCGACCTGATCTACCGACCGGGAAGAAAGAAAGTATTACAGCATTTCCTCACGATGGAATCGATCTACAAGACAGATTTTTTCCGGCATGCGTACGAGATCAACGCCAGAATAAATATCCAGCGCGAAACGGCAACATTGTGAACGTCGTATTGCAAAGTCGCGCACCCTCGGCTGAGAACACGAAAACCGGAAACAAGACCTGCGTGGAGTTACTGTTTCTGAATGAGATAAATGCCTGCAAGCAGCAGGACGATACCTGCAACCCTGTATAATGATATTGGATTGACGGGCAATTGCATCCACCCGAAATGATCGATGACGATCGCTGCGACAAATTGGCCACCGACAATAAAGGCCAGGGCATTGGCGGCACCGATACGCGGCGCTGCGATCACGACTGCGGTGACATAAATCACACCCAACAAGCCACCCGTAAATTTCCACCAGGAAAACGAATAAGACGCCGGGAAAATCGGCGACTGCCGGAAGAACACCAGATACAACACGATGAGGGCCACCGTGCCAACACCGAACGAAATGAGCGCAGTGAGCACTGGATTGTTAGTATCTGTGCGAAGCTGTGAATTCACACCCGTCTGAAAAGCAACGGCTACGCCAGCGAAAATCGAGAGAAAGAAATAAGGTAGTTTCATAAGCCGTAAATGTAGTGAAGTATCCCCTTACAGTCACGGCAAAAAAAATGTCCCCGGTATCACCGGGAACATCCAGGTAAAAAATTGATCGCTACCTGTACTCTATTGCCACGACAGATTTTTCGTCTTCGCTTTCGACCGGATGGATTTGAGCATTGCACCATCCAGGCTTGCGTCTTTTTCACCCGACTGATGTGTAGAGAGATACGTCTGACGCTGCTTATTGAGTGAAGCGATCTCATCCTGGATTCTTTTACGTTCGGCCTCCTTTGTCTTTACATACGCCTTTCTTTGCTCACTGTCATGCCCCTCATTTCTTTAGGCAGCTCCTCATCCTTTGCTTCACTGATCACTTTTTCGTTGTCCTTCGAGGCATCGACAAGGTCCCATGAAGAGTTGTCGTAGACATGCGAGCTTTTTGAAACGGCACGCTCGACCTTATTCGATTTGCTATAGCTCTCGGCATTCTTGTCCTGAGCGATCTGGTTTTCTTTTTTAGAATAACCGGATCTTCCATAATAGATGTAAGTGTCGTTGAGACGATCATTCAGCTCGGCGATCCGGTCATCGTAGGGCGTCGGTACATAGACCGTTTTGCGATCTTGCTCGATGCTCATGAATGACCCTCCGGTAAGATCGGCTCCAGATTTCCATCCTGTCTGTAATCCTTCTTCAAAGTTGCCGCAGAAAATAGTGTTGACCACGACGTCCTTGTCTTTTGCCAGGGCGCAGGCTGTGGTATATGGCACCGTCCCCTGTGTGAATGGCTCGTTGCCCGCGATAAAGATCATCTTCAGGTCTGACTTCGATACGGACCATGCCAGCTGATTGAGCGACGTCTGGATCACCTGCCCGCAAAACTCGTTGCCTCCACGTGTGCGTAGGGCGAACAACTTTTCGGAGATCAGATCGAGGTCATCGGTCAGCGGACTTACCATTCTGATGTAACCCTCGGAAGAGGGAAGGTTGTCATTTCCATATTCATAAAGTGCGATGCGGATCTTCGGGCGTGCTCCGTCATCACACTTTGCCATTGCCAGGTCATTCACGATCTTCCACGATTGCGATTTCGCCTGGTCGATCAGACCGTCCATACTGTTGCTGGTGTCGAGCAGGATTGCCAGCATAATATTCTGGTCGGAGGTATGGGTTGCACGTGGGGTATTGCGTCGCGCATATCCGGGAATGCTGAGGATCACCAAAAATGCGATCACTGGCATTTTGGCGTATTGTTGAATGAGTAGTCGGATGGTGTTCATAAAGTTGAATTTTTACTAAAGTTTACGCATCCGGACGGCTGGAGGCACCTGAACTTCGTCTATCCCGCCTGTGACTGAGTAAAGCCGGCTTTCCAATGAGTGAGCATGCATCCGTATACCCTGACTTGCGATTTCCGTTTGAAAGAAAGTAGTACCTTACGGCCACACTATGATCAGATCGGTCTTTTTATTCACTTTTCTGCTCACGATCCCGTGTTCGATGGTATGCCATGCACAGAAGGAAAAGTCGTCGTATAGTTCGTATAAGAAACGGATGGCAAAAGACGACGCGGGTGACCTGTATCGTAGCGCGGAATCACTCAAGACAACCGATCCCCGATCAGCGCTCAATACCCTGGAAGAAGCGCTCGCCCTTGCGATTGCAGAAGAAAATCTTCCTACGCAGGCAAGGTGTTATCTCCTCATAGGCGAGATCAACGAAAACATCAGCGAATGGCAGTTGGCCAGGCAAAATTATCAGAATGCCTGGGACATATTAAAAAGAGTGAACGATCCATCGCTGCAAGACAGGTTAAAGGCGATGAAAGGGCTGGGCCGGACAAACCTTGAATTGGGCAACTATGAAAGTGCCCTGAGTTATTGTCAGCAGGCGTTGGTTGAAGAGAAAAATACCCACGAAAGAAATGATCTGGTGCTCGCCGTATCCGAAGTGTATTATCAAATGGATCGATATGACGAAGCACTTTCTGCCCTTGACCGCATCGAGTCACATAAGAAAGTCGCGGATCCCCTTCTCGAATCGCGCGTGCAGAATCAGATGGCGAAAATATACGCGAAGAAAAATGACATCACCAGAACCAAAGAGCTTTATCAAAATTCACTCGACAACCTTCGATCACAAAAGAAACAGGAGGAAACCGAGCGCGCCCGCGAAAACGCGAAGGAAGATATTTCCGACGTGCTTGTAGAGCAAAAGCGTTATGATGACGAGATCGACCTGCGGAACAAATCGATCGACTACAACATTGAACAGAAGAACTTTGACGAGGTGAGCCGTGACAAGGTTGCCATCAGTCGCGTACTAACGGCAAAAGGTGAAAATTCCGAAGCGTTGCGTGAGCTCGAGGAGGCCGCACGAATAGCCGACACATTGAAGAGCCCGGCCGATAAAAGCAATGCCTACCTGGCCCTCGCCGAAGCGTACAAGCAAAATGGTCGGACAAACGAGGCGCTCGACACGTATCAAAAATACAGCAGGGCGGTTTCTGAATCTCAAAAGGTTCAGAACACCATCAACGATGAAAGAGCGGAGCTGATAAAAAAGCAAAAAGACATCGAAGAGCTGAGCAAGGATGTTTCCATCGGTCAGCGCGAGGAAGCGATCGAGAATGAAACGCTCAAGAGGCAGCGCACCATTATCTACGGATTACTGGTAATTCTGGCGATCGTGATGGTTACAGCCTACTTTATTTTCAAGAGTGCGCAATCCAGTAAACGAGCTAACCAGATGCTCGCCCTGAAATCGCTTCGGAGCCAGATGAACCCTCATTTTATTTTCAATGCACTGAACTCCGTCAACCATTTTGTAGCGCAGCAGGATGAACGTTCGGCAAACAGGTTTCTGTCCGAATTCTCTCAGCTTATGCGTCTCGTGCTCGACAATTCGCAGCAGGATTTTATCGCCCTCAGCAAGGAGCAGGAGATGTTGTCACTCTACCTCAAGCTCGAACATTACCGTTTTCGGGATAAGTTCGACTATCAGATATCGATCGACGACGGGCTGGATGCCGAACAGATCCAGGTTCCTCCCATGCTCATCCAGCCATACATCGAAAACGCGGTGTGGCACGGATTGCGCTATAAGGAAAGCAAGGGTAGGCTGGATCTCAGAATTTATCGCGAGAACGGAGAATTGGTTGTCGAAGTTGCCGATGATGGTATCGGCAGAAAGAAGTCCATGGAGCTGAAGACCGAGAATCAGAAAAAACACAATTCAACCGGGCTGCGCAACATACAGGAGCGGCTTTCCATTATTAACAAGCTGTATGGCACGAGCTACCGCGTTTCCATTGCGGACCTCGAAGACAACGCCGGAACGATTGTGAAAGTCTATTTACCGAAACTTAAACATGCCGTGTGATGCTCAAAGCTGTAATTGTTGATGACGAAAAAGACAGCAGGCAGATCCTTGCGAACTATCTTAAAAAATATTGTGCGGACGTCGAGATCTGTGGTTTCGGAGAGTCCGTCGCAACCGGCCTTGCCGAAATAAAGAAGCATCAGCCCGACGTTGTATTTCTCGACATCGAGATGCCCTATGGTAACGGATTCGATTTGCTCGATAAGGCAGGCGAGATCAACTTCGAGACAGTATTTGTAACAGCGTTCGACCATTACGCAATCCAGGCCCTGAACCAAAGTGCAGCCTATTATTTGTTGAAGCCGATCGACATCGACGAGCTCGTGAAAGCCGTAGAAAAGATCCGCGCGGAAAAGCAGCAAGGTGGCCACAGGCAGCATGCGAGGTTATTGGCCGACAACCTGAAGAACACCGCACAGCAGAAGATCATGTTGCCGACCATGGAGGGTTTCGAGATCGTGAACATTAACACCATTGTCTACTGCGAAGCCGTTGATAACTTTACAAGATTCTATTTCGAGCAGGCTGATCCGGCACTCATCTGCAGGACGCTAAAATATTTTGAGGACGTGCTGCACGTACACCGGTTCATCCGTATTCATCGGTCCTATCTCATCAACCCGGATTTTGTGATACGATACTCAAAAGGCAAAGGCGGCTACGTTACCATGAAGAATAATCGTGAGCTCGAGATCTCGCCCAATAAGAAAAAAGATTTTCTGGAGCTGTTCGAGCGTTGACAGAGATAGGGAGGACCTCAGTAGTCTGGTGTTGCGTTCCCGTGGGCTCCCTGTGTAAATGCATTTTAATTCTATCAAGACCTGACCAACGAAATAGTACTTCGTTCACCAATATGAACTGGTAGTTCTGTCTTCCTGTTTTGTGTATACAAAATTCATAATTGATAGGATTGTGATTTTAATCAATCAAAAAATATTACCTGAATGATTGTTTCATTTACAGAGTCGATCTTTCCATTTAATGGTTTTAATTATTACTATGTTCAGGTAGAAGTCGTTCAAAATAATGTCTGTTCTTAAAACTTACATT
>CBHTUB010000053.1:0-19010 GCA_966095595.1 uncultured Chryseosolibacter sp.
TTTTTTTCGGGCAGCCTTACGTGTATGATCCGATCGTTGCTGTGCGGCTTTGGCGATATCGCCAGCGGGTCGATCTTGTTGTGCATGCTCTTGTAGGGGAAGTCCTCGACTACACCGATCACAATACCGGTAATGGGTGCCGCTGTCGAATCCGGTGGTCCATAGTTCATCACATAGGCAGGTCGTACTACGGTTTTTCCAACAGCGTTTTCCGGTGTGAGCTTGAGTGCCTTTACCGCGGCCTGATTTAATAGAATGGCAGTCGAATCTTTTATGTTTGCGGGATCGAAGTCGCGGCCGGCAAGTAATTTCAGCTGGAAGGTCTTGGGAAAATCATAGTCCCCGTTGAGTTGGAACCACTGGTATTTCTCCTCACTTACATCCGGGAATTGCATCTCCATGTTGATGGGACCGAAGTAGTCGAGTCTCGGCAGGTGGTTGGCCAGTGTCACGTATTGTATTTCCGGATCCTGCAGGATCAGTTGCTTGTAAGCCAGGTATTTTTGATCATCTGCGCCACGCGCAAATCCTCCATAGCGAATGGAAACGATCTGCTTGCCGGTCTCATTCAATTTTGAATTGCGCATGAGGTCCATCTGCCGTACAACGATGACGGTACCCGCCAGCAGGATCACGGCCACGACAAACTGCACTGCTGTGAGAAACTGCCGGAATGTGTTGGATCCTTTTCTGAAAGCGAATTTTCCCTTGAGAACGTTGGCAGGCTGAAAACCTGAAACGAATAGCGCCGGATAACTTCCCGCGAGGATAGTGACCCCGATAACGACACCTCCGATCAGCATTAGCATGTCAGGGGTGAAGATGTCGGTGAGGTGGAATTGTTTTGATGTCAGGTCGTTGAACTGCGGAATGAAGAGTGCGACGATCAAAACCGCGACAAGGGTTGACAGCAGCACCAGTATGAACGACTCGAACATGAATTGAACGAAGAGCTGCCAACGGAACCCACCGAACGTTTTCCGGAGACCGATCTCTTTCGCCCGCGTCACGGAGCGCGCCGTCGCGAGATTGACATAATTGATACACGCGACAAGAAGGATCAGGACTGCAATCGAGATGAAGACGTAGATATATTTTTCGTCAGCGGATTTGCTGGCGAAGTTCCAGTTGATCTCCTGGTCGAAGTGAGCCTCTGTAATTTTTCTGATGATCGGCTTGAACTTGAAATCGAGCTGGAGGCGTTCTATGATCGCGTTGGCACGTTTCTGCAGGTCATCCTGGATAACCGGGATCTTCGAAGGATCGGTGCAGACAAAGATCGACTGTGTCCAGAAATTGTTCTCATTTCCCTCGGCCATCGACGTGTTCAGCATCGTCTCGAGATTGGGGATCACTTGTTTCAGCGAGAGAATGTTGAGAATATATTTTGGCCGGAGGTGCGAATTGGTGGGCATGTCGCGGTACACGCCGGCGACCATCATGGTGATCTTTTCTCCATTGGTCATGAAGGTGTGGCTGACATTCACCATTTTATTGATCGGGTCGGCATCGCCGAAGAGCTCGCGCGCAGCGCTTTCACAAAGCAACATGCTGTTCACTTCCTTTAGCGGAGAGTTCGGATTCCCTTTCACGAGCGGTATAGAGATGATCTCGTGAAAATTATCCTCCGCCCAGATAATATCTTCCGTGAGAACGATCTTGTCCGCTTCTTCAAACTCGATGCTTGTTGGCATTCCGGGTGTCGAGTAGCTCGTGATCGCCGAGATCCCTGGGTAGGTATCCTTGATATAGTTGTCCCAGCCTGCAGGCGATGCAGGAAACGCCTCGTGGTCTCCGTTCTTGAACTGGATCCTGTAGCCAAGCCTGTAGGTCTGATCTGCGAACGGATGGAAGGAATCGAATGTGCGTTCATGCCGGACGTAAAGAAAAATGAATAATGCCGATGCCAATCCTATGGCAAGGCCGAGTGTGTTGATGATCGCATAGCCACGTTGTTTTTTTACATTTCGGAGGGCCAGCAGAAAATAATTCAGGAGCATATCGAGGGTTGTTAGGTAATACAAAGTTTCAAATCCTCATGCAGTGGATTGGAACGAGCCGGTTATCAACAGGTCGCACCTCAGACTTCATCCTATACCAGATGATATGTACGGCTGGAAAGTTGTGGGTAGAACGACAGAATGGAAGAAATATTCTGTATCCGAAGACAAGTTAGGAAAAATATGCGAAAAGTAAACTCCAGCTTTACATGGTTTATGGCATATGAAAAAATTACCCTTTATAGGGTGAGCCTGAATCCATACACTTCCAGTGTGCCCTGCTTGAAATCGAGGTCTTCCGAACGTTTGAATCCGATACCTTCATACATTTTCCAGGCGGTTTGCATCGATCGCGTGGTGTGTATGATCATCTGTTGCCGTTTTTGCTCCCGTGCCCTGGTTATGCACGCGTACGTGAGAAGTTTTCCTATGCCGGCACCGCGAACATCGGGATCGACGCCGAGGAGTCTGAAACCGGACGCATTTTTTTCGGAGGTCGCTGTGCCGCCGGAACCATAGCATTGCATGTCGGAAAAATAAACAACTGCTCCGGCGATCTGTCCGGCTTCATTGGCGGCCACCATGATCTCGGTACCGGGGCGTTGGGTAAGTGTCCCCACATTCGCGAGCATCTCATAATATTTTGGCTGCTCTGAAGGCTTTGGGAATCCGTCCAGCTGTGAATAAACTTTAACAAGAAGATCTCCGATCGTTTGAAATTCCTCCGGTCGGGCATTGCGAATGGTAAAATTGCTCATGGTCTGTCTCTGCCTCAAAGATACGGAACGCAGAAACGCAAAAAGGAGCTATTGTCATGCTAAAAAGAAAAACCCGCTGTGATCAACGGGTTTTTCCTGCGTCAGAACTGCAATTAGTAGTCCTTTGCAGACTTGTCCTGACCGTCCTTGTTCCTTCGCGGACCTGAAACCGAAGAGCTTGTTCCCACAGTATCGGTGCGCACCTGAGCCGATGTGTCCTGCTCTTGCATTCGGTCGTTATTGTTCAGGTCGTTGTCATCGTTCATGTTCTCTTCTTCATTCATATCACCTTCATCCCTTCCTTCACTGGATGTAGTACCGGTCCCTCCATTTTCATCTCCACTGTTATTTCTGCTGCCATCCCCACATGAGAAAGCTGCAACAGCTAATAAAATCAACAACCACTTTTTCATAAACCGCACTTTTCGTCTTCGCACTGAAAAGACCGTGCCTATCGGCTATTCCCCGACATGCGAGATGATGCGATTTGTCGGAAGTAAAATATTTACTGATCCAAAAAGGTAATTCTTTATTGCTGTTGTTGCATCTGCATTTCCTGGTGCCGGCGATATGAATTTGTGCTGACCGAAGTTATGGGCGCTGCAATATTCTGATCGGGAAGAGCAGTTTGTCCATCCTCGTAAGAAACGCTGACAGCTACTTCCAAAGTATGCTCAGAGGTTCCGCGATAAGTGCCCCGAACAGGGGAGCAGTCAGAAAGATTCTTTCCAACGGCGAGTCTTACGTGACTTTCATTCACAATGCAGTTGTTGGTAGGGTCGAGTCCAAGCCATCCGTAATAAGGTATATAAGCTTCCACCCAGGCGTGGGTTGCTCCTTCACCGCGCATACCGTTTTTGTTCGGGCAGATGTATCCGCTTACATAACGTGCAGGAATACGAATGATCCGTAACATTGCCAGCAGGATATGCGCGAAATCCTGGCACACACCCGATTTTAATTTCCAGATCTCGTCGAGTGTTGTTTCGACTGTTGTGACCCCTTTTTTATAGGTGAAGTTTTCGAATACGTAAGAGCAGAATTTTTTAGCGGAGTCGAGCGGTGTGCATTCGCGGCGATGGATCTCTTGTATCACCTTCTGCATTTCCGGAAGCGCATAGATCGGTTCGACTTTCAGAAAATCAATATACCCGATCTGGTGCCGGTTCTTCTCCAGCGCTAACCACTGCTCTTCGGCTGGCATAGCATCGTCCGGAAGTTTTTTACCTTTCGTTACCACCTCGAGGCGCGAGTCGATCATTAGCTCCCGGTGTGGTTGTGAGTGTGTAAAGGTGCCGACCTTGTTGTTGAAATAATCGGTATGCACTTCGATCATCGGGCTGCCCGTGATCTGTAACTCATGTAAAATGATCTCCTGGCATTCATCCGTCAACGGATAAAGCATGATCTGATTCGCGCTGTCGCGTACCGGTACTTCATATGTATATTTTGTGATGTGCTGGATCTTGAATTTCGGCATGTTTCTTCACTAATCAACTGTACGCAAAATAATGCTGGTTCAGCGCATTACCAATAGACTGCAGATCCTGATTAAGTGCGACCAGATAATTGTGAAGACCTACTTCCGAGACGTGCTGCAGGTTCGAGTACTGAATTTTGCTGCGCAATTTTCCAATGATAAAGTTGATCTTCTCATATCCTTCGGTGTTTGCATCATTGCGGAGCCGCTCAAAATACCGCTGCAGCTGGTTCAGCGAGTAGAGGACAGATCGCGGAAAGTTGGTATTGAAAATCACCTGGTCAATGATGTTGCGCGCTTCAAACGCCGAGCGATACGTTTTCAGGTAAAGTGCATATCCGGAGATCGAAAGCAGCAGGTGCTTCCAGTAAGTTACATCGGCTGTTTTCTCCAGATCGTAGGAGAGGTCCCTGAATTTTACATCCAGCAGATCCACTGACTGAATGGCACGCTCCAGGTAGCGTCCCATGTTCATAAAGGAAAACCCTTCACCGCGGAACATCGTACATTCCGAAACGCCGTGGTAGATCATACTTTGCCGTATAAGGGAATCAAGTATGGTAACCGGATCGTCGTATTTCAGCATGGCCGTGATCCGGTCTTCTTCCTTAATGATGTGATAAAATTCATTAAGACATTGCCAGAGCTCTTTCGTGATATGGTCCTGAACGGAACGTGCATTTTCGCGGGAGCGGGTCAGCATGTTATATACAGAATTCTCGTTCTCCCTGTCAGTAACCATATAGTGAAGTACGGCACGACTTTCTTTTTCGATGGCCGTGATGCGATCGTCGTCGAGATAGGTAAAAGTCTTCAGCACCGGGCGCCAGGTGAATTCAGCACCGCTGTCTTGTGAGGAAGCATAATGGGTCTTCAATACGCGCATAATGCTATCAGTGCGTTCCATGTAACGCGACATCCAATAAAGAGAATCAGCCACACGACTCAGCATATGTTGTCCATCGTTGTAAAGTTGTTCATTGTAATGATCAGGCGGAAAGCACCCATGTGTCTTTACTACCCCCTCCCTGCGAGGAGTTCACCACCAGCGAGCCGTCCCGCAGCGCCACGCGTGTAAGTCCTCCGGGCACGATGTCGATCCCGGAAGGTCCGCAGAGGGCAAATGGACGCAGGTCGAGCCTCCGTGGTTGTATCTTGCCATCGATAAAACATGGAGCGGTTGAAAGACTGATGATCGGTTGCGAGATGAACTGCCGTGGGTCTTTCAGGATCTCTTTCTTGTAGGCATCGATCTCCTGTTCGGAGGCCGTATGGCCCATCAGCATACCATATCCTCCCGACTCGTTTGTTTTCTTGATCACCATCTTGTGGATGTTCGCCAGCGTATAGTCGAGCTCATCCCGGTTGTCGAGCCGGTAGGTGGGAACATTCTTCAACAGAGGCTCTTCATTGAGATAATAGCGGATCATTTCCGGCACATAAACATAGATCGCCTTGTCATCCGCTACTCCATTGCCTATGGCATTTACAATCGCAACATTTCCCTTTCGATAGGCAGAGAGTATGCCGGAAACACCCAGCGTACTCTGAGGATTGAACACGAGGGGATCCAGGAACTCATCATCCACTCTCCGATAGATCACATCGACTTGTCTCAGCCCTTCCGTTGTTTTCATAAACACCTTTTGATTGTCCACAACCAGATCGCGGCCCTCCACAAGCTCTACACCCATCAAACGCGCCAGTGTTGTATGTTCGAAGTAGGCGGAATTATAAATGCCGGGTGTCAGCAAAACAACGTTCGGATTAGAGACAGCCCTCGGCGACAGCGCGGACAAATTCCGGTGAAGAAGGTTGGGATAGTGCGTTACGGGGCGAACACCATTCTTCGGGATCAGGTCAGGAAAGATCCTTTTGGTGATCTCCCGGTTCTCGATCATATATGAAACTCCAGAGGGCGTTCGCAGATTATCTTCCAGCACGTAAAACGTTCCGTCATGGTTGCGGATCAGATCGATGCCGGCAATGTGAACGTAAATATCATAGGGAACCTGCAACCCCTGCATCTCCCGCAAATAATGGGGACAGGAATAGACCAGTTCGGCGGGTACAACTCCATCTTTGAGAATGAACTGATTGGAGTAAACATCTTTCAGGAAAAGATTGAGCGCCTTCAGTCGCTGTTTGATGCCTCGCTCGATGAAGTCCCACTCCTGTGCCGTGACGATCCGTGGAATGATATCGAACGGGAAGATCTTTTCAATGCCCTCGCCACTGGAGTACACTGTAAAGGTTACGCCCTGGCTCATGAAAAGTTTTTTGGAAAATTCCTCCTTCTTATTCAGCTCCTCCCGCGGAACGGAACGCAGAAAATTGTAAACGTTCTGATAATGCTTCCTTATTTCCCTTTCACCACACATTTCATCCCATATAGTGGAGCTGGAAGGATACTCCTTGAAAAGATCCGTGTCGTTCATAGGTTAGATTCCATAGCAGGAATCCTAAAATATTCATTTCACTATAGAAGTTTACAAAGGGGAAGGCTTTTATTTCCTGCAATCGAGTACGGAATAAGGAGGGGCTACAGGAAAAATTCAGCAATTCCTGATCTTGCCATCGATGAATTGTCTTTCGGCGCGCGAAGCAGTTAACCGATAGGCCTGCTCGAAATGATGCCTTGCTTCCGATTTTTTATTCAGTTGATAGAAGACTTCTCCAAGTGCCGCATGATAGAGATGATGGTTGTCCAGGCCTTTGATCTTTCTCAGTTGTTCCAGCGCCGATTCATGGCTGATCGCGTATGATGAAGCAATGGCTTTATTGAGCGCAACGATCGGCGACGGGCGCATGGAATAAAGCGCTTCATAGAGGTCGTACACACTTTTCCAGTCGGTCTGTTCAAAAGATGGCGAGTATGAATGCAACGCTGCGATCCCTGCTTCGAGATGATACACGGATATGTCCTCCCTTGCCGTCGCAAGATCCAGGTAATCGTTTCCCTTGTCGATCAAAGCCTGACTCCACTTGTTCCTGTCCTGGTATTTAAGCGTGACGATTTGGCCCTGCTCATCGATCCGCGCGTCGAGCCGCGACGCCTGGAAACACATCAGTGCCAGTAGCGCCTGCGTAGAAGGAATATTGGTCGCATCCTGAAGCGTGAGGAGGTGACATAGGCGCATGGATTCGGCGCAGATGTCTTTTCTGATGAGTTGATCGGGTTGTGAAGAATTGTAACCTTCGTTGAACATCAGGTAGAGAACACGATGAACACTGTCGATCCTTGTTTTTATCTGCGACGCATGAGGAACTTCAAGCGTTATTTTCTCGGACTGGATCCTTTCTTTCGCGCGGTAAATTCTTTTGGCAATCGTTTCTTCGTTGGTGATAAATGCTCTGGCAATTTCACCCACGCTTAACCCGCAGAGTGTTTTCAAGGCAAGCGCGACCTGTGATTCTTCCGCGATCACCGGATGACAACAGGCAAAGATCATCCGCAGGACGCTGTCGCGGATCTCGCTTTCGTCGAAGATCTCCTCCGGTATGTGGTCGGGCAGCTGCGAGATCTCCTTCGTGTTCCCCAGGCGGGTTCGTGCCTTGCGGGCGCGTAAAAAATCGATGGCCTTGTTTCGCGCAACTGTATAAAGCCAAGCCGCGGGATTGTCTGGCAATGTCCCATACCGCCACACCGACATGGCCTTCAGCAATGTGTCCTGAACGATGTCATGGGCCACATCGAGATTTTCGATGCCCAGCATTTTTGTCAATACGGAAACCATCTTTCCCGATTCGTGACGGAAAAGATGGTCTACAAGATGATCGACATGCTCACGCTTGTCCTCGCTCATGGTTAACCACGATCCAGCTTCATTATCTGGCGGACCTGAACGGCGCCGTTAAATGAGAAGTCGGGATAGTCTTTAGTAAGCGATACCGCTTCGTCAAAATTCTTTGCTTTCACTGTGATGTAACCGCCGACTACTTCCTTGCCTTCGGTATAAGGCCCGTCGATGACATTTTTTCCGCCGGCTCCGCTTACGAGTTTTCCTCCGGGAAGAAGAGGCTCGCCACCGACATACTGACCGTTCTTTTGCAGCTTTTCCACCCAGGCCATCCACTTTTTCATATGTGCCTGCATTTCCTCAGGACTCATAGATGTTGGCTCTGATCCGCCGTGAAAGATTAACATGAACTGTTCCATACTTTTTTGATATTTTGATTGTTTTGACGCTATGACGTAAAGGCCGGCCTGAATCGGACAACCTCGTGCAAAAAAAATATTAAAACTTCTCTATTTGACCGCAAGCTCAAGAGCTTCAGCCAGTTCCTCCTGATTTAATTTAACGGGATTATTCTTGTTCTCCGTCGCTGCAACAATTTTTTGAAATTTTATCTGATCGATTCCCGTAAGTCGCGGGATATTAAAATGATGTGTGAGCATCTGGATCTTCTCCAGTAAAAAGTCCGCGTAGTATTCCCTGGACATGTCCTTTTTCCGCGCAAACAGCTGGCCGACGTGCGCATACTTTGTCAGCGCAGGGTGATCACGGTCCTCTTTTCGGAGCTTGCGTATCGTGATCGCATTTGACGGCGCCATCAACCTGGTGCAGATCACGCCGTGAGGTGCGTCGTGGTAGCCGCCGATCGGTGATGCAAATCCATGAACAACCCCGAGTCCGGCATTGGCCAGCGCAATTCCGGAGTAGTATGCGGCGAGTGCCATCGCTGATCTTGCCTCAAGATCGTTTCCATCGGCGACTGCTTTTTCGAGAGATTCAGAAACAAGCTTTAATCCCTCCAGTGCCACCGCATCGGTAAAAGAATTTGCTGCAGTCGACAAATATGCTTCCAGTAATTGAGTGAATGCATCCATCCCGGTGTAAGCCGTTACCGAAGGGGGCGTTGATACCGTTAACACAGGGTCGAGTAAGGCGTGATCGGGAACGAAGTTGTTGTGACGGAGTGATTTTTTGAAACCGTCGGGTCCCACTTCGGAAAGCACCGCATTTTTCGTTGACTCGCTGCCTGTGCCTGACGTCGTCGGGATCGCTATAAAAGGAACCTTTTTTCCACTGTGTGATCTCGTCCCAACGCCTTCCAGAAAATCTTTCACCGGCTCCCGGATCGGGAGCATGGCTGATATAGCCTTACCCGCATCCAGCACACTTCCGCCTCCGATCGCTATGACTACTTGAACGTTCTTGTCACCGAACTGATCCACCGCATCATCGATATCCTTCGGTGAAGGTTCATGAAGTATGCTGTAAAAGTGAGTCGGTCCGCTCAATTTTGAAATGGCATCCTGAATGGTGGTGTTGGCCTCGAATGATCTTCCACCTCTCACGATCAGGACGTTTTTCCCGAAAGTCTCTGCCAGCGACGGCAGGGTCATGATCTTACCTGCACCAAAATGCAATTGGGGAATTGCTGCAATCGAAAATGGTTTCATTTCTTTGGAAATAAGATCCTGTGCTTCACCCCTTCTCTCGGCTTCGCCATCCAGAGCGCCACCGTGTCGCGCCACTTGAGGTAATGCGCCGTCTCCTTGTGCGCCAAGGCAGCCTGTTCACTTTCATACGCTTCATAAAATGTGAACTTCGTGGGGTCGGCAGAATCCTGGAGTATATCGAATCGAAGATTGCCGGGCTCACGAACGGAGTGATTGTGGTTGTCCTCAGTTGCCTCGATGAAGGGTGTGAGGAATTCTGGCTTTACATAAACGTGTACGATGGTTGCGATCATAATTGAAATACTTCACGACTAAATATATCGAAAGAATCAGCTGGTCGTAAGTTGCAGATTGAATATTTTGCAGCAATGGATCAGCAAACCGTCATTGCCGCCTGTTTACTTTTCTTCCTTGTGGCCTTTCTTTATTCTTCGGTGGGTCATGCGGGTGCATCGGGATACCTTGCCGTAATGGCCCTTCTGTCATTTCCTCCGGACGCCATCAAGCCGACATCGCTCGTATTGAATATCGTGGTCTCGATCATCGCCAGCTATAAATTCATCAAAGAAGGATATTTCAACAAACAGGTATTCCTTTCGTTTGCCGTCACCTCGATACCGTTTGCTTTCATCGGCGGTTATCTCGAAGTCGAGCCGGGACTCTTCAAGATGTTCGCCGGTGTTTTTCTTCTCGTTTCCGCGGGCTTGCTGTTGCTCAGGGAATACGTTCGACCGACAACGGACAAGAGACCGGTAAATTATTTTCTCACAGCTTTTGCAGGAGCTGTTATCGGCCTCCTTTCAGGATTGATCGGTGTCGGTGGCGGGATATTTCTTTCTCCGTTGATCATTCTGCTTGGCTACACGAAGGTGAAAGAAGCCTCGGGTGTAGCAGCCCTGTTTATTCTATGTAACTCTATTCTCGGCCTGATGGGACATTACGTCTCACTCAAGTCATTGGATCCGATGATCCTCTTCTGGGTAGTAGCCGTCGCGATCGGAGGTTTCATTGGTGCGCATCTCGGAGCCAGAAAATTCACGAGCAAGCTGATCATTGCTTTTCTCTTCATCGTACTCGTTTCGGCAGGGGTGAAGTTCATTGTGGTAGGGTAGTTCGGAGCCTTCACTAAAGTTTTAAAACATTTTTGACTATTGCGTACGGGTTGTTCCGCACAGAAAGTTGTGGAAGCAAAGGTTCTTACGTGCCTGCTGGTATTCTGTTATCCGTGTTAGTCGGTATTGTCAATGCTTATACCTGCATTTACTTTTATTCCCACTCAAAAAAGCACACAATGAAAATGAAAAAGACGACACCCCTAACGATGTGCCAGATATTATTAGGAATAATAACGTTGCAGGCACAAAAACTGGAAATAATAGATAGCCCTGATGGAAAGCATGGGCTGAAAATTGAGGATGGCACTGTACTCATTCAGCCGAAATACGACGACTTCCACTTGCCGAAAGAAAATATTTCAGCGGTGGTGGTCAATGGCAAGTGGGGATTTGTCGATGTGAGAAATGCGACCGAGATCATTCCGCCCCGATACGAAAATGCGGGTGATTTTGTTGGCGGTCTGGTGGCAGTAGCCTTAAATGGAAAGTGGGGATTTATCGATAAAGCAGGAAAAGAGATTGTCCCGCTGAAGTATGATGATGCCGGAGATTTTAATGAGGGAACCGCAAGGGTTACGCTCGGCGGCAAATGGGGATTTGTCGATCGGACAGGAAAAGAGATAGTAGCACCGAAATACCAGCGTGCTGATGAGTTTTATGATGGTATGGCCACGGTACAGCTTAACGAGAAATGGGGAGCTGTAGATAAAACAGGAAAAGAAATCGTACCACCGAAATATGATGATGCCGGAAAGTTTAGGGACGGGTTGATGCGTGTTTTGCTTAACGGCCAGCAAGTATTTGTAGACAAAACCGGAAAGGAAATTTTTGTATCAAAATATCCTGCCACAGGGGATTTTTCCGAAGGGTTTGCCATGGTGGCCGCCAACAATAAATATGGCTTCATTGATAAAACGGGTAAGGAGCTGACAACGATCAATTATGATTTTGTCGATGATTTTTCGGAAGGCCTTGCGGCAGTTGGTATGGGTGACAAATACGGCTTCATCGACAAGACGGGTAAGGAAATTATTCCGCTTCAATTTGGTAGTATATATCCCTATAGTGGCGACGGACAAGAGAAAAAGTATGGTTTTTATAATGGAAAAGTCAAAGTCTGGCTCGATGGAAGGGAGTTTTATATAGGTAAGGACGGCAAGGAAATAAAATAGAGTTTGACCAGTATACGAACTACTGGCTACTTGCGTCCCAATCATAAAAATTGTGCTCGTCGTTCAGTATAAACCCCGCCCGCGGATATAAGGTATTGCCGATGTCGTTCGACTTTGCCGTTTCCAGGTACATTCCACATGCGCCTGAGTCGCGGCAAAGTTGTTTTGCCCTGTCCAGCAGTTGGATCGATACGCCTTTACCACGGAATTCAGGGTCGACAAAAAGATCGTTCAGCAACCAGAGTTTTTTCATTCTCACCGACGAGAATAGCGGATAGAGTTGTGTGAATCCCACGAGCGTGCCTTCGTTATCTGCGACGTAGATTACCGACTCATCGTTTTCTATCCGTTGGGAAAGGAAGATTCCCGCCGATTCGACATCTGAATTTTTTCCATAAAAGACCCTGTAGCCGTCAAACAGGTTTGCGAGTTGGGGAAGATCGGCAGTTGTTGCTCTTCGAATGGTCACGTTGTTCATGGTTCCGAAGCTACAACATGTACGAGTTATGAACAAAGAGTGAGAGTACCTCCTCCGCGTTTCCCCTGCGCCACCGCGGTTTTTGCAATTCCTGGCTCGCGTTCTTCTATAGATGAGAACTTAAAAACCGCAGGACCCGCACCCTGCCCAATGGCAAGTTGGGGAATGCGCAGGGGATAGAGGAAAGTACAGAATTAATTATTCTCCGTGTATTTCTTGAAGTTGTTCAGGATGGCCTGCCAGCCCTCGCGTTGCATATCGATTGAATGTACGGTCTCGGCGTCAAATGTTTCTGAAATTTTGGTCTCACCTCCGTGGGCGCTGAAGATCACGGAGACTTTGCGCTGGTCGTCCATTGCGTACTCGATGACGTGATGCTTCTGAACATTTGTGTATACACCGCCAAAGTCGAAGCTGAAACTTCCGTCTTTCGCCGCCATGGTGGTCTTGAATTTCCCGCCGTTGCGCACGTCGTTCTCCGCGTACGGGGCATGCCAGTCATCCGACGCCTGACACCATTTTGTGATGTGCCCGGGAGCGGTGAAATATTGCCAAACTTTTTCGACGGGAGCGTTCACGATGGTTTCAACGGTGATGCTGGTTTTTGCTGCTGTTGTGGTCATATGATGTTTTGTTTGATTTCTGATACAAACATAGGCGTGAATTCTTTACAGCAGATAGGTGAAAAACGACAATCTGGAGGGTGTTTTACGACGTCTTCAGGTCACGTCTGTTGAGAATGTAAACGGCGGCGATGCCCAGGGCTCCTCCAATTACGGTGTGGATTTCGATCCGTTCTCCAAGAAACAACCACGACCCGAGTGCAGCGGAAAATGGCACCAGGAAAATAAAACTGCTGGCCCGGCTTGCGCCGACGCGCGCGGTGGCAACAAAATAAAACGTGGTAGCGAGCGAAGTTGTGATGGTCGAGCTGAAGAAAACATTCCACCAGAACAGCTCGTCACCGCTTTCCATGACCTTCACTACCGGAGAAGTCCCGGTAAGGATAATGAGGATCAGCGAGCTGAGCCCATATAGCCAGAAGCTGAATGACACACTTGATCCGTGCCGTCCCGCCCGGGCGGTAAATCGGCTAAGCAGCGCCCAGACAACCGCTGCGGCTACAAAGAAGATATTCCCGGCAGAAAATACGTTTTCCGGACTGTCGAATATCCTGAGGAGAACAACTCCTGCTAGCAACCCGAGGAAGAGCCCGAGGCCTTCATTTTTTGTCGGGGCCCTTTTCGACAGCACGAGGGTTATGCCATAGGCGATGATCGGATTGAGGACAGTGACAAGCACACCTCCGGCGCCTGCCTTTCCGGCGACCAGACCTTTAAAGAAAAGCCAAGTGTAAATAGTGAGGAGGATGGATGCAATGGTCAGATCGAGTGAACCCGTTCTCTTGATCGTAAGACCGTTCTTCAGGAAAAGCAGAAGGAAGAACAACGATACAAAAGTAAAGATGAAGCGCACGAAAGAAATTGTCAGTGGGTCTCCGTACGCAGCAAGAACTTTTCCGGAGCTCCAGCTGAAGCCCCAGCATGTCATGCTTGCCACCATGCCCCAGAGGAAGAGTTGATCGGTTTGTTTCTTATTGTTCACGCCCTGGATAAAAGCCGGCAAGATACTGAAGCTTTCGATTCTAATTGTGACATCTTTTACACGGCGCCAATCATCTGATGGAATCGGCGTAATTTCCCTATTTCACTTTTTGGGCTTGTCAGCCGTCTCGGGTATACACATAAAGCGGTATTGGTACAGTTTTTTTATTTACTTATCGGACCCTTCTTTAAAGATAAGCCCATGCTTTTCTTAAAAAAAAGTGTCCTGAACCTCGTTAGCGAAATAAACCCAAATGGCGTTACAGAAATGTTTATTGGTGACCGATGACCCTGATGATCATCAGGCGTTTACGGATGCATTGACTGAGATATCGGACAATGCGGTGGTTGTGGTCATTCTGGATAGCCACAAGGCATTAAGTCTTTTGCTGGACAAGAGCTTTTTGCCGGACTATATTTTTATCGATCTGTCGATGGCGGGGATCAGGATCAATACTTTTTTGAAGACTCTCAAGCATGAGAACGATCTTAAGGGTATTCCAACGGTCCTGTATGGTGATAACGAAACATTTATCGATACCGGAGAATATGGGGCGTTGCACTACTTCGACAAGGCATATGAATATTCGGAGCTAAAGGAGTTGCTTAAAAATTTTTTCACACCCTCATCGCCACGATTTAAAAATTAAAAAAAATTGAAAACTGTCTTAATTGTTTATGGATCGGCTTTTTTTCACTGGGTTATTGATTACCATTGGAAACAAACTTACTGAACTGAGGAAACAAAAAGGTTACACGAGCCATGAGTCGTTCGCCTTCGACTACGACCTTCCGCGCGTGCAGTATTGGCGTCTTGAAAAAGGGAAGTCCAACTTCACGATCAAAACGCTCATGAAAATACTCGAGATACACAATATTTCGCTCGAAGAATTCTTCAATTCCCTCAACGCCACTGCGGACGACACAAGCCGCCACAGTTAATGAGATCCTGATGGGATCGCGAAAATTCCACGCTTGAAGGATAAAGCATCGTCATTCGGATCGACGACCTGGATCTGAAATCCTGAGTTTGATTTGAAATCTGAAATATCAGTGTCCGGTAAAAAGTTTAGGACATTACTGATATCGCAGGGTCATGATTTATGATTGCTGATTAACCCCGCCTGCCGGACGGGCAGGGATTTTTGATTTTCGAAGTGAAATACATTTTTAGACGTTCGGTCATAGGGACAAAGTATGTTTTGTTTACCGGCGCGCGGGCATAACTTAAATGCGGGGGTGCGTCTGGCTGTGCGTAGAAGCATATTTAAGTTTCGCCTTTTCTTTTGGTTCGTTTTCTTTTGGCGACGCAAAAGAAAATGAACGGCATGTGGCACTCACGTTGGTGAGTGATGAGTTATTTTTTCACTCGCGCGATTTAAGACCAATACTGAAGACCGAACTACAACTTGCACACCAGGGGCCTCCTTTAACATAAGTTGGAAAATAGTTCTTTTCGGTTAATTCGAAGGGATTTTCGCAGGACCGTAAGTTTTCCCCGGACACTACTAATCCTGAAATCTGAAATTTGAATCCCTACAGCTGAATTGTATAATGATAATAAGGATGATAGTTCTGGAAGCGTGAGTCGATCTCGAATTGAATTACGTCGGAAAGATTATTGATGATCTCCGTTTTGTTTGTGATCTGGTCGATCAGGACGGCGCCTGTCTCCGTCACCAGAAAGATCCTGCAGAAATGATCGTGCCACATTTGGCCCAGCATCCTGACCCGAATGCAAATGTCTGGTCTGTGATCCTTTATTTCCTGGAGCAATCGTTTGAGCTCGATAACGGAAATGACGTCGTTTGTATTCAAAAGCTGCGAGGTAGTGTCCATAGTCAAAACCAATCTTCGTGCTCCTAAAAAAATTATGCCAAACACATCATATGCGATAACCACATAAAAAGCGCTATGTGTGCATAAGTTGTGGATCAATTGTAGTTTTTATTCATCGTGATCGTGGCTGGGAAGATTAATTTCGCCTGGCAAAAAATGAGATCGATGGATTTCGAAACAGAACCCAAAAAAATCTTCCGGGTGTTGGAGCAAAGTCTCCTCGACTCGACGTTGATAGGTATCTATGCACCCAACGCGCTCGGGCCGGGAATGTTTATCACCACGATTGAAGAAATTTTTATCGGTACCGGCGACGTCACTGTGTTGCTGAGAGGATACGACAGTACCGGTTACATCCTCGCAAGGAATCAATTGAACCTGGGTGACATCCGGCGTATTTGTTTATTCACGTCACGTATGGAAAATCCCTATTTGAGAGAACTCACCGGTCGCAGATTTCATCAAATCATTAATTGACATGATCACTTTTCAGATTACAAAAAGGACTATCAAACAGCACACATTCGTAAAATTGATAGAAGAGCTGAAAGACAAATCGTGTGTAGTGCGCATCAGATTAACGTCTAAAAAGATGGAGTTTCCCGATGCCTTCATGAAGGTGCTATGGTCCGGCGAAGCGGGAATCCTGCTTCAGAATGAGTCCGACAAGCAGTTTGTTGCGGTCGAGGATCTCAGGGCGATCGAATCGTTCGAGATCACGAGATCACTGCTGAACCTTAAAGCTGAAAAAGAATATTTTCTCCGATAAAAGAAGGAGCCGTGGATCTTATCCAACGGCCCCCATCTTAAACCTAAACTCCGCGCATCAGCCATAAACTTATGTGCCACAAGCCGGGCACATGTTTTAACGGGATGCAGGTGAATCAAGTGAAGTTGTATGGAGGGGTTTGACAAGCTGGATTTTTCATCAAAACAGAATGCTGTATTGAAATATGCGTCGCTGCTGTTTGCGATGCCCTATCACCACTACATGGTCCGGTTGTATTCGTGGGACCGCTATTTTGTGGAGGTTTATTACGACACTGAGGTAAAAAAGGTCACACGCATCGCCCGCGCCACGGACCGCGATCTCGAAAAATATCTGTCGAAGGTCAACATTGACCAGGCATTGACGCCATAGAGGACGCGCTGCAAAAAATTCATGCCAGGTTTATCTTATAAGGTGGGATTGACTTTAGACGTTTTATTGGTCAAAGTACCTATCTTGCTTCAACCTCTATGTGTACTCCAAACACATGATGAAGCTTAAAAAGTCGATCGTAAATGGCGTTTGAAAAACTTCTGGGTGACCCTGTCGTGCCCGGTAAGCGTAACTCGTATCGCGACGTTTCCCTGTCCGGGTTGAATGCGTTGCCCTATTCAGTTTATATATTGGATTATGAGTGGCGCTATATGTTCGTGAACGATAATGCCAAAAAGGTATTGGGAGTACTCGCCGAAGAGATGATCGGGCGAAGCGCGCTGGAGATCTCTAAAAGCCCCGTGTTCAACGAAGTGTTTGAAATGCTCTCTTACCACCTTTTCAAGAAACTGCCGCTTGAGGTTACCACTTATTCCCCGCTTCGCGTTTCCCAAACGCGCATCAAAGGCTATCCGCTCCACGATTGCTACGTCCTTTGTTCAATACCGTTGCCGGCAAAGGCCGAGGTGATGAACGAGCTGCGTGAAGAGCTGAAGAAACGGAAGGCGTAACGGAAAACCCGTGCTATCCCACGTGTGAAATCGGAACAATTTTAAGAAAATCAACAGACCTTAAAAGCTACTCAAGGGCAGGCTACCAGCCGTATCGTTGTGAAAGAAGCTCTGCGTTCCTGTTTATATCGCGACCGGGGCATCATCGCTCGTATTTATTTTACCGATACCGTTAAATCACGAATGAAAGAATTCGCCGCGTTTTGAAAATTCTGAAAAGCGGGATCTTGCCAAATTGAATCCGCATTCAAAACGCTCATATACCGTTGACTTCAATTCGATTCAATTCCCGCCCACGATTTTTTCTGCTTGCCATGATAGGCGTACTGTCGGTCTTGTCATCGCTGGCGAGTAACGATGTTCCGAAAAAGAATATGCTCACCGAGCAGCAGCGAAGTGTTATCGCCTACTTTCAGGAAGTAGCACTTGGCTTCGAGTTTGGAAATACCACATCCGTAACGAGGAAGTGGGTAACGGATATGAAAGTCTTTGTTGCCGGCAATGCACGACCGGAAGCGCTTGCAGAGCTCGATCGCATCATCGGCGAAGTGAATGGGCTTGTCAGCGACGGCTTCAGGATCACTGTCGTATCACGAAACGAAGATGCCAATCTCTTTTTATTTTTCGGTTCGAAGTCGGCTTACGGAGAGCTTTATCCGAAAGAGGCTCCCCTGCTGAAGGGCAGCTCCGGATTATGCACCATTTCCTGGAACAACAGGAATCAGATCATCCGCGGTCATATCTTTATAAGGAATGAAGGCATTTCCCTGACTGAACAACGTCACGTTATCCGCGAGGAATTGACCCAGGCCCTGGGCTTCGGAAAAGATTCGCCAAGGTATATGGACAGTGTTTTTCAGTCGAAGTACACTACACCGACAGAATACTCACCGATCGACAGACAGCTGATCTCCCTGCTGTACAACGCAAATATGCAGGCTGGACTTGAAGCTGCCGAAACGGAGCAGGTGCTCGCCAGGATCCTATTGTCTGTCGTCAATTAAGTTCGCATACTTCATATTTCCAGATTTCACGTTTTAGCCCACCCGAAATAAGGCGGTTTTTCCGCCGATCGAATTTGTCGGCAATTTATTTTATACTTTTGCCGACTATTTCGTCAAATGATAAACAATACCGAGCAGGAAGAGCGTGAGTACCTTGAGGTGATCAAGGAGAAATTGCTATTGGCCATCCGGCGTGTAGATGATAATGTGCGTCAATTTTCTTCGGAGCTGAGGCAGAGCAAGCAATATATTCACGAGCACCAATCCGGAATGGACGAGGCAGACATGGTTGCTGCCGGCCAATCGATCAACCGGATGGCCTTTACGGGCGAGTCTGCCGTGGCCAGGAAAAGAAAACTGCTGAAGCTTATTTCTTCACCCTATTTTGGCAGGATAGATTTCAAGGGTCAATCCGACGACGTGGCCACGCCGGTATACAT
>CBHTUB010000054.1:0-18878 GCA_966095595.1 uncultured Chryseosolibacter sp.
GCCATCGATCCAATCCACGCCATCGCCGCCGTAAAGACCGTCATTGCCGAAAGCAGCACCGGCTTCGCGTTTTGCGTCATCCCATGCTTTTTTGAATTCGGAGTCGTCGTTGATGATTCTCATACCTTTTCCACCACCACCTGCGGTCGCCTTGATGATGACGGGATATCCGATCTCCCGTGCAAGCTTTTGTCCCTCTTCAATCGAGGAAAGAAGCCCGTCTGATCCGGGGATCGTCGGCACGCCTGCTTTTTTCATGGTGTCTTTGGCTGTGGATTTATCACCCATGGCCTGGATCATCGCTGGCGTTGGCCCGATGAACTTGATACCATATTCGTGGCAGATGGCGGAAAACTCGCTGCGTTCAGAAAGAAATCCGTAGCCCGGGTGAATCGCGTCTGCATTGGTGATCTCCGCAGCGGAAATGATCCGGGGAATATTCAGATAAGAATCTTTGCTTGGGGCATCGCCAATGCACACGGCCTCGTCAGCAAACCTTACGTGTAAACTTTCACGATCTGCTGTCGAATATACGGCAACCGTTTTGATATCCATTTCCCGGCATGTGCGGATGATACGCAAGGCAATCTCTCCGCGGTTGGCGATCAATATTTTCTTAAACATAAGTTTGATTCAAGATTTAAAATCCAAGATCCGGAACAGTGGTTTTTCCACTATCGGTAGAATCGTGAATTAGTCTGGTTCAACGATGAAAAGCACCTGGTCGTACTCAACAGGCGTGGCGTTCTCGACAAGCACCTTGACGATAGTACCTGAAACTTCCGATTCAATTTCGTTGAACAGTTTCATGGCTTCAATGATACAAACCGTCTGGCCTTTGCCGATCTTATCGCCGACTGAAGCAAACGGAGGTGTGTCAGGCGATGCGGAGCGATAGAACGTTCCGATCATTGGCGATTTGATCTCCAAAGTTTTCTTGCCGGAACCGGCATCCGCAGATGCTGCTTTCTCAACTTTCGGCGCAACGGGCGCTGAAGGCGCTGCTGCTACCACCGGAGCTGCTACGGGCGCAACCACAGGAGTAGATTTAAATACCTTTTGATCTGGTTCGCGCTTTACCTGAAGTTTCAACTCGCTCGTCTCGATGTTAACTTCATTGAGACCTGACTTTGAAATGAAGTCGATAAGATCCCTGATTTCAGATGTTTTCATTCCTGGTTGGTTAGATGGTCCTGAATCACTCACAACCTTAGTTGTTTTCAGTGGTTTTTTTGAGGCGTTGTTTGGTCGGGTTTTGCTCATGATTTTCAGGTTTATTCCTTTACACGTTCAACGTACGATCCCGTGCGCGTGTCGACTTTGATCTTGTCGCCGGTGTTTACGAAAAGCGGAACGCGAATTTCGGTGCCGTTCTCGAGTGTCGCCGGTTTCAGGGTTCGGGTCGCTGTGTCTCCCGCGATACCTGGTTCCGTATATTGAACTTCCATCACAACGTGCGAAGGCGCTTCGGCTGTGATCGGATTAGTGCCATTTTCGAATGCGATGAGGAGCGTCACACCTTCCTTGATGTATGCGCCCGACTCACCCAGGAGATTTTTGTCGATGTATACCTGATCGAACGTTTCGTTGTCCATGCAAACCAGGCTGTCGCCGTCTGCATACAGATATTGATATTCCTTGGTCTCTACCCTCAGGATCTCGACGTCATCGCCGGGACGGAATCTGTTCTCGACAACTTTTCCGTTGCGCACATTTCGCATTTTGATTTGATAGAAAGCGCGAAGGTTTCCGGGCGTGCGGTGATGGAGTTCTTCTACCTGCACCACTTCACCATTGTAGCGCATGAAATTTCCTTTGCTCAGATCCGATACGGTTGCCATATGTTTTAAAAAACGACTTTAAGTTACAAATCAAACATTTATTATCAATTCCACCAATCGGGCGGCGCGGGTATTACTTGCCTTTGCCGTTATAAGCCCACTTGATATACATCGCGCCCCACGTAAAACCACCGCCGAAAGCAGCGATGATCAGATTATCGCCTTTCTTCAATTGCTTTTCATAGTCCCACAACAACAGGGGAATAGTGCCCGCAGTTGTGTTGCCATAACGTTCGATGTTCATCATCACTTTATCTTCGGTAATACCGACACGGTTGGCGGTTGCATCGATAATGCGCTTGTTGGCCTGATGGGGTACAAGCCACGTAATGTCCCCGGATTTCAGATTATTTCTTTCAACGATCTGCGCCGAAACGTCTGCCATGTTCGTGACGGCAAACTTAAACACCGCCGATCCCTCCTGATAAACGAAGTGTTGTCGTGCATCGACGGTAGCGTGAGATGCCGGCATGCGGCTTCCGCCAGCTTTCATGTGAAGATATTGTTCGCCACTTCCATCGCTTCTGAGAACAGAATCCATTACCCCCACCTCTTCGGTGGTCGGTTCGAGCAACACTGCGCCGGCGCCATCTCCGAAAATGATACAGGTTGTACGGTCACTGTAGTCGAGAATCGCAGACATCTTGTCGCCGCCGATCACGACAACCTTTTTATATCGTCCGGACTCGATGAAGCTGGCTCCTGTTTGTAGCGCATAGACAAATCCTGAGCATGCGGCTCCCATATCGTAGCTGAAAGCGTTTGTCGCGCCCACTGCCGTTGCAACAATGTTTGCCGTAGCCGGGAAGGTCATGTCCGGTGTTACCGTCGCGAAAATGAGCACGTCGATCTCTTTGGGATCAATGCCGGTCTTTCGAATCAATTCCTTAACTGCCTCTATACCGAGAACGGAAACGCCTTTATTCTCGCCTTTGAGAATGCGGCGTTCCTTGATGCCGGTGCGCGAAGTGATCCACTCATCGCTCGTGTCCACCATGGTTTCAAGCTCCTGGTTGGTAAGAACGTAGTCGGGAACATATCCTCCCACGCCGGTTATGGCAGCTCTGATCTTATTCATATATCGTTAAGTCAACAGGGTTTAGAAGATAACCTATAAAATGAAAAATGCCCGATGAGACATCGAGCAGTTTCCTGAGCGTATATCATTAAGAAATACACTTTACCTTTTTATCAGTTTTGCAATTGAATGCACAGTCCTCGGCCATGCCTGAAGAATAATCAAACTGTACAGTCAACATTAAGCAAGAACCTCTTTCTCCATTACTACTTTACCCTTGAAGTAAAGTTTTCCTTCGTGCCAGTAAGCACGGTGGGGGAGGTGATGTTCGCCTGTTGCCGGATCAACAGTCAATTGCTTCGCAGTTGCTTTATAGTGTGTTCTTCTTTTATCTCTCCGGGTTTTCGAGGTTTTTCGTTTCGGATTTGGCATAGTCTACAACAGTTTATTTTAATTTCTTTAGTTTCTCCCAACGCGGGTCAATATTATCATCACCGTCCGCATCATTGCTTTGATCATCACCCGATGAGTAAATGATCTTGCCTTCGGCGTTTTCATCCATGTCACCTTCGTGCTGGTAACGGGGATGGAGTTTCTTGATCGGAACTTCCAATACAATAAACTCGTAAAGGTACTGCCCGAGCTCAAGGGTGTCGGTATCGCGGTGGATGATGATAATTTCATCACTTAGCTCCTGATCCTCATCGCCGTACTTGAAAACAATCTTCTTTTCAACCTTTACGGGATGTTCAAACGGATCGAGACTCCGGTCGCACACCAGTTTTGCCTGTCCCTTGATCTTAAAAGTGGCCTCAATGAAGGTTTCGTGCTTGTCCAGGATCACATCAGCTGTGAAATTTCCCTGGGCAACTACTTCGGTTCCGTAGTGTTTGAAGAACTCATCCCCAAACTCGTAGTGGAAATCATGAACCTTGTTGCTAAGGCCGATGATATTTACCCCAAATATCCGCAACCCCATAAATCACCCCTTTTTTAAATAAGTCGGCAAATTTACAAGAATTTATCAGATTGGACAACTGGAATGGAAATGATTGTAAATCAGGTAGTTTATTGCTGATTCCGCGCTTTTGGGTTCCTGGTTCGGCGTTTTACCTGCTCGCGTTCCAGGTTTTTTTGAGTTCAGGGCTGTTCACGTTCGGTGGTTTTGCATTACCCAATCGCTAATAGCCAACACCCAATAGGATCAAAGATACTCCTTCATTGCCACTGCCTTGAACTCCTCGCGGCTCTTGTTGCCGTAGTTCTCAAGGATAAAGTCGATCACATTTTTGCGGAAACCGAGCTTGATGGCGATGTTTTTACAGAAAATAACCTCGCTTTCGAACACATTCTGGTCGATATGGATGAGATCGATGGCCGACATCAGGTATTCGAATTTCTGTTCTATGGAAAGGGCTCCCAGGGAATCGATGGGTTCAGGGTTTCGGATGAGGTCGTTGACGGACTCTTCGGGAAAATTGCGTTCACGGGCGATCTTAAAGATCATTTCGCGCTCGATCTTGGCGAAATGTTTGTCTGCCTCGGCCAATTGAATCAGAATGTTAATCTGCTTTTTGGTAACAATGTCCATCTCAACGAATACTTGAAGCTAAATCTAGGGCAAAACACCAGTTCCACCTTAAGTTAGCGGTTAAACGGTCGTTTTAAATACTCAGTACCGATTATTTTTCTGTAGATCGTTCTACGCGATTTCTAACGATCGACGCCGCTGCGTAGATCGCTTCGCGGATGGATTGCTCATTTGCCTGGTTCTTGCCAGCAATTCCATAGGCAGTACCATGATCGGGTGACGTGCGAACCACCGGCAGGCCAGCCGTGAAATTGACTCCGTTCTCAAAGGCGAGCGTCTTGAACGGTATGAGCCCCTGATCGTGGTACATCGCCAGGATACCGTCATACCGGCCGTATTGACCGTTTCCAAAAAAGCCGTCGGAAGGGAACGGCCCAAAGACCAGTTTTCCTTTCGATCGCTGCTCATTGACAACTCCCTTGATAATGTCTTCTTCCTCCATGCCAAGCAAACCCCCGTCTCCCGCGTGTGGATTCAGACCGAGGACGGCAATTTTGGGCTTTTGGATGCCGAAATCCTTTTTTAAAGAGCCCTCCATCAGCGCGAGCTTTTTCTCGATCCGCTCTTTTGTGATCAGGGCGGGCACATCCCTGAGCGACACATGTTCCGTAACCAGACCGATCTTCAGCGTATCGGAAACCATGAACATGAGGCTTTCGCCAGCGCCGAAAAAATCAGTGAGGTACTCGGTATGTCCCTTGAATGGAAAATCCACACTATGGATCGATTGTTTGTCGATCGGCGCCGTGACCAGTCCATCCAGAATGCCATCCTTCAAATCCTCACATGCCTGTTTGATGGCCATGAACGCTGCTTTTCCGGCGTCCCTGGAAGCCTTTCCGGGCGTTATTTCAAAATTGTCTTCCCAGCAGTTGATCACATTGACGCTCTTCGGAGCGAACTGGCCTCTGGCCTTTGCCTGCGTATAGTTGAAGTCTTCAATGTTCAGTTGTTTCTTGTAAAATGAAATGACCTTGGACGATCCATACACAACCGGGGTGATGATCGCGGACATCCGGGAGTCGGCCAGGGCTTTGATGACAACCTCGGGACCGATTCCGTTCAGGTCGCCGATGGTGATTCCGATTTTTGGTTTTTCCTGTGCTTTATGTTGATGACTCATAGGGATCGTTTCGAATTGCCACAAATATAGACGAGTATTGCAGAGTTGAAACGGAAAAAATGAGTTATCAGATCTTCAGCTACGAACAATGAGCATCGACGAGAAGAAAAATGACAACGTCCGCCCCAAGAAATCGCTTGGTCAGCACTTTCTGAAAGACCAGAATATCGCACGGAAGATCGTGGACTCACTGTTGCCCGGCAATGACAAAACCAATGTCCTCGAAATAGGACCCGGAATGGGGGTGCTCACCCAATACCTGGTCTCACGTAATGATCTCCGCCTGAAAGTGATCGAGATCGATCGCGACTCGGTGGCTTATCTGAGAAAACATTTTCCTGAGCTGGCGAACGATGTCATCGAGGGGGACTTCCTCGAGCTTGACCTGGCAGGGATCTTTGGCGGGAATTTTTCCGTCATCGGCAATTTTCCCTATAACATTTCTTCGCAGATCTTTTTTGCCGTGCTCGAACACAGGAATACGGTTGACGAAGTCGTTTGCATGCTTCAGAAGGAGGTAGCGGACAGGATCGCAGCGCCGCATGGGAACAAGACGTACGGTATCCTCAGTGTATTGCTTCAGGCGTTTTACGATATCCAATATCTCTTCAAGGTTCCCCCAGGGGTGTTCAATCCGCCGCCGAAAGTGATGTCGGCCGTGATCAGGTTGAAACGCAATGCAAGGCGCAAACTGGAATGCGATGAAAAACTGTTTTTCATTGTCGTCAAGCAGGGTTTCAATAACAGAAGGAAGACCTTGCGCAACGCTTTAAAAAATCTAAATTTGGTTGCAGATGTATCAGCATTGCCCATGATGGACAAAAGAGCTGAACAACTTTCGGTTGAAGATTTCATCACGCTCACGCGGATAATAGAAGATAGTCGTGCAGGAACCCATAGTCGAATTTGAACTAAGCAAAGAATTCCGGGATCGTTTTCAGGAAGCGCTTGACAACCGAGACGCGGATTTTATACGTCAATCGCTCGAAGGAATTCAACCAGCCGATATAACGGCACTTCTTTATGAGTTTACATCGGAGGAGTCCAAATATGTGATGGACCTCCTGCCCCTCGAAACTCAGGCGCAGATCATCAACGACCTCGATTCGGATACGCGAAAGCAATATCTGAAGATCTATTCCCCTGCCGAGATCGTTGTTTTTTTAAATCAGCTGGCTTCCGACGACGCCGCGGATATTTTGCACGAGCTTCCAATAAAAGAACGCGAGCAGGTTCTTTCGGGTCTCGAGGGAGAGCTTCGCATGCAGGTGACCGAGTTGCTTCGCTATGAGGCCAATGTAGCCGGTGGCCTGATGGCAAAGGAGCTCATCAAGGCGCGTGTTACGTGGTCGGTCGTACAGTGTGTGGAAGAGATCCGCAAACAAGCGGAAAACGTGTCCAAGTTCTACGCGGTCTACGTTGTCGACGATGAAGATAGGTTGGTAGGACGGGTCGCGCTGCAGGATCTTATCATCTCCGACGCGCGGACGATCGTGGGCGACATCTGCGAAAGGGAAATTGTCTCCATACAAACTTATCAGGAGGATAGCGAGGTGGCTGAGATCATGCAGAAATACGATCTCGAATCCATCCCTGTGGTGAATGTTCATCAGCAACTCGTAGGAAGGATCACAATCGACGACATCGTCGACGTGATCACTGAGCATGCCGAGGAAGATCGTCAGCTGATGACGGGTATCAGCGAAGACGTAGAGGAGGACGACACGGTCTGGAGAAATACACGGGCGCGTTTACCATGGCTGCTCATCGGGATAGCCGGGGGATTGATGAATGCCAAGTTTATGGGGTTGTTCGAGGATGAACTGGCCCGCCTTACGGCTATCGCATTTTTCACTCCGTTGATTCAGGCGACTGGCGGAAATGTGGGCATTCAGTCGTCGTCGATCGTTGTACAAAGTCTCGCAAATCCCGGCTATGTTGACGAAGGTCTCTGGAACAGGCTTGTGAAAGTTTTTTTTGTGGCGATATTGAACGGTGTATTCCTTTCTGTTCTTGTTTTCGGCGCCAATGTACTTTTGTTCGGCGAGTACGAATTGTCGATGGTCGTTTCGGTTTCACTTTTCAGCGTTGTCTTTTTTGCGTCATTCATAGGAACAGTAACTCCTTTGATCCTGAATAATTTTGGATTCAATCCGGCTCTGGCAGCGGGCCCTTTTATTACAACGATCAACGATCTGCTGGGGCTTACAATTTATTTTTTCACCGTTCATTTATTGTTAACCTGATGGCCAGTAAGAAATGTTTGGTTGTCGATTCCATGCACAAGAGTTTGTTCAGCCTGTTCGGGCAAACGGATTGGGAAATCGACTATCAGCCGGAGATCACAAGAGCCGGGATCAAAAGTATAATTCATAACTATCAGGGAATGATCGTGAGAAGTAAAACGCGGGTTGACCGCGATCTTCTCGGCGACGCTCCGTTCCTGCGATTCGTTGGAAGGGCGGGTGCCGGACTCGATAATCTCGATCAGGATTTTTTGAATGGCAAACAGATCCGCGTGATACATGCAGCTGTCGGCAATAGGGACGCCGTTGGTGAGTTCACCGTCGGCGTACTGTTGAGTCTTCTGAGAAACATTCCGAAAAGCGATGCGGAAGTCCGTGACATGATCTGGGATCGGGAGGGCAACCGGGGGGAGGAGATCAGTGGCAAAACCGTAGGCATCGTCGGTTATGGCAATATGGGGCGGGCTTTTGCAAAAAGGCTGAGTGGATTTGGATGTAAGATTTTAGCGTATGATAAATATAAACGCGGGTTTGGCAATGAGTATTGCCACGAAGCGCAGATGGAACAAATATTTGTTGAAGCTGATATTATGAGCCTTCATATCCCGCTAACGCCGGAAACCAGAAATATGGTCAACGCGGAATACCTCGGACGTTTTCAGAAAAATATTATACTCGTGAATACGGCCCGCGGCGAGATTGTACCGCTAACCGACCTGGCGGTTGCGATGGAGAGCGGAAAAGTACGCGGGGCAGCCCTGGATGTGCTCGAAAACGAAAAATTGAGCACTCTGACTGCAGAACAACTACAATCTTTTAACTTTCTTAAAGGGAAGACAAATGTAATATTCACCCCTCACATTGCAGGCTGGACATTTGAATCACACGAAAAAATAAATGTAGCTTTGGTAGAGCAAATCAGAGCGCTGGGACTGTAGTAATAACGTTACAGTGAGAAGTTAACCAACCATTCTATGGGGTTTTTAGACAAAAGAATTAAGCGGTGGATTGAGTTTTACAATTCTGTAATCGAAAAACCTTTATTGACATCGACCATCGTGCTTGTGCTGGTGGCCATTCTCGTCATCGGTCTTAGCTTACCTTATTATCTTACCGAGTTTGACTACTTTATCCCGCAGATCCTTGCGGAAGCACACGGTATGATCTTCGATATCGCGGTCATCGGTATCCTGATCTTCTGGCTGAACCAAAATGGCGAGATCAAGCAACGCATCAGGACATATAAAGACGAGATCGATGACTTTCGTCTGTGGGAATCCGAGGAAGCGGCGTTCAGAACCGTCGGTAATATCAAGCGTCTTAACCGTCACAAGATCCATGATATCAATCTGGTGAATTGCTACCTTCCGCGGACCAACCTTAACTATGTCAACCTTGCGGGGTCCAATCTTAATTCCGCAAATGTTTCTCAATCCTCATTGATCGAAGCGAATCTTGAGAACGCGAGATTGAATCAAACAAACTTCGAAAATTCCAACCTTAATCAGGCGAATCTGAAAAGCGCATATGCAAGCGGTGCGAATTTCAAGGATGCGTTCCTGATCAAATCACAATTCGAAAATGCCTTCCTCATCAAGGCTAATTTCAATAATGCCTTTTTGATGGAGGCAAATCTGCAAAACTGTTACGTAATGGGTGCCGACTTCGAGAATGCAAGCTTGTATAAGGCTGACCTTCGCGGTGCCAAGGGACTCACGGTGGAACAACTTTCAAAAGTAAAGACGTTATATCTCGCGAAATTCGATGAGGATATCCTCAATCAGATCAAAAGCAGCCTTCCCGAGCTCGTGGGTGTCTGAATTTTTGGTTTGGAAATAAAAGTATTACCTTTGTGTAACGGCAACGGTCTCAGGAATGAGGCCGTTGTTTCTTTTTTTCCATCGATCAGAGTAATGACTGCGATGGGAAGTTACTAAATGATCAACGCCATGAGTAAAGTATCATACTACACCAAAGACGGTCTCGAAAAATTGAGATCCGAGTTGGCAGAACTAAAATCAAAAGGTCGCGCAGATATCGCTCGGCAGATCGCGGAAGCGAGAGATAAAGGTGACCTCAGCGAAAATGCTGAGTATGATGCTGCAAAAGATGCTCAGGGACTGCTCGAGGCAAAGATCGCACAGCTCGAAGATCTGGTGAGCAATGCGCGTCTGCTGGATGAAACAAACATCGATACTTCGAAGGTGTCTATCCTTTCAAAGGTCACTATCAAAAATAAAAAGAACGGCGCATCGGTAACATATACCCTCGTTTCGGAAGAAGAGGCAGACCTTAAGGCTGGTAAGATATCCACCATGTCTCCGATCGGTAAGGGTCTGCTGGGCAAGAAAAAGGGAGAGACGGCCAGGATCAAGACGCCGGCTGGCGAAATGGAATTCGAGATCGTCAACATTGGTGTATAGCGTTATGCCGTCCATTTTTACGCGGATCATCAATAGAGAAATTCCCGGCCACATCGTGCACGAGGATGAGAGCTTTATCGCTTTTCTGGACATTAATCCGCTTGTACTCGGGCATACGCTGGTGGTACCGAAGAAGGAGATCGACTACATCTTCGATCACGACGATGCCACGCTGGCAGCAATGAATGTGTTTTCGAAGAAGGTGGCAGTTGCCATACGAAAAGCGATTCCGTGTAACAGAATAGGTGTCGCGGTCATCGGGCTGGAAGTACCTCACACCCATGTGCATCTCGTGCCCATGAACGTAACCGATGATCTGAATTTTACCAGACCTAAATTACATCCGTCGAAAGAAGACCTGGCAGCTACGGCTGAAAAGATCCGTAAGCATCTTTCCTAAAGAAAATCAATGTCGATGTTGAGCGGGTAGCGCATGAGATACTGCAGCGCCTGCTTCATGGTGAGATCTTCAAAGAGAACTTTGTAAAGCGTATTTGTGATAGGTGCCTTCACGCTATAGTAGTCAGCACATTTCTTGGCAATTTTTACGGTATTGATACCTTCGGCAATTTCGTCTGTGGTCGACAATATCTGTTGAAGCGTTTCGCCCTGGGCAAGTCTGTGCCCGACCGTAAAGTTACGACTGAGACTACTGTTACAGGTTGTTACGAGGTCACCGATTCCCGCGACGCCGAGGAAGGCCTTTGTGTTACCGCCGAGTGCGCGCCCGAGATAGACCATTTCGACCATGCCCCGACTGATCAGAAGACCCTTTGCATTTTCACCGTATCCCATTCCACTCAAAGCTCCCGCGGCAATCGCAATCATATTTTTAAGCACACCCGCCAGTTCTACGCCAACCAGGTCGTTGTTACCGTACACCTGAAAGTGATCGTTGCGGAGCAGTCGTTTGCCGAGCACAACAACTTCATTAAAGTGACTCGCGATAACGGTGGCAGCAGGCTGTTCTGCAGCAAGCTCTTTCGACAGGTTAGGTCCTGCAAGACAGCCGACGCGGACCACAACACTCTCCTCCATGATCACCTCGCTCATCGTCTTCACGTGAGAACGGCTGAGCTTACGGATCGTGTCGATATTCTGGCCCTCGGGTAACTGTATGTCGAAACCTTTTGTTCCGTGAATGAGAATGTGATAGGGGTGAAGATAGGGCGACAGCCTGATCATCATCGAACGGAAGTGCGCAGAAGGCACGATGGGGAAAAGCACGTCGCAGCTTTCGGCGATCTCCTGCAGATCATTGACGGCTACAACGTTGTTGTGAAATTTGTGCCCGCGATTTTCCCGATGCTGATTGATTTTTTTTACGACACTTTCATCGCGCGCGTACAATAGCACTTTTCTGTGTTGCGCCAATAGGTTTGCAACCGCACTTCCAAAGTTACCTGCACCAATTACACCAACTGGCTTTTCGTCAGATGAACTTTTCAAGGTCATAACCTGCGAGCCTGTTGTGGTAATAGTATAGCAGGTTCAGATCCTGCGTGATGATATTTCCTTCTTTATTGAATCTTACCGGTCTGTTCAGGTGGAAGATACCTACATTTTCGAACCCATGCCTTATCACCAGATCGATATTTCCCTTCAGGTGTGTGGCATGATTTACTTTATTTTCAGCCTTTAGCTCGTAGATCTGCTTCCGAACTTTCTTGCACGCAGTCCTGAATTCCTCGTAGGGAATCATCAGGTCTTCCTCGGGTAATCGGAGCAGTCCGAAAAGATCGAGCTTGGGGTGCTGGCGCTGGAACATCTCAAAGGCCACGAATGCGACCAGATGACTGGCAAAGACCCGGTTGATCCTGTGATACTCGGACACAATTTTCTGGCTCAGCATTCGCGTATACTGGTCTTCACGCTGTTTGTCAATGGACACTTCACCATTCGTAATGAAGTAATCACGTGTGTTGATAATCCTTCCCTGCGAATCCAGTGAGTTACCATCCTCATCCACGTAGTTGCCGAGCACATCGAGTCCCTTTCCGATGGACACGGAGATGTTCGATCCTTTTGTAAAGAACTTGAACAGGAACCTGATGAGCTGGAAACTTCCATACTTGTCTTGTTCCGGGAGATATTTGTCCTGGCCCTTTACCGAGAGGTAGTCTTCGATGAGTTCGGGGGCCTCGAGCACGAAGTGATAGTTGAGCGTTACCGGTACGATAAAGATCTTGCGGACATTTTCGTCGGTAGGATTTTCGAGGTAAAGATTTCGTTGCGCTTCAATGGTCGAGCTGAGCAGTCCCAGCTTGAGCTGTTTTTCGATCATGCCGCTTCGTGAACGGGTTCCGCCTGGAAAGAACAGGCTGTGCGCGCCACGTTGAATGGCCATGGTCGAATACGTCTTGAGCGTTTCCAGATACGGCACATTCTTTTTTCGTCTGTCAACCTTGTATGCGCCGAGGCTGTTCATGAAGTATGCGAAGATCTTGATGTTAAAGAGATTGAGACCGGCACCATAAATGAATGCAGGTAATCCGAGGGAATGAATAACCCAGCCGATAAGGATCGAGTCGAGGTTGCTGAAGTGCGTGGGCACCATCACTACGGTTCCATGTCTGGCGAGCTTGCGGATCATTCCAGCCTTGCCGACGATGTGGATCTTGTCGCGCAGCGTGTAGCGGTTGCGAAAGAATGCACCGAATTTCTTGACACGCGCCCCGTTGAGCAACCGTGCAAACCAAAATTTCACCAGTTCCCTGGTAAAGCGATAGGATGATGGCTTGAAGTTGCCGGCTATTTCGTCGGAGTAGCGCAGTATGATCCTGTAAAGCAGTTCCTCCGCTTTGGTCTGCGTCTCCTCCGAAGTCTTGTTGGAAAGTGCGACGAGCTCTTCTTTGATCTTCGCCCAAAACCTGGGCTCATCCGCCGGGTCAACGCGCCAGCGGTTTCGCTTCATCCGCTGCTGTTCCCGGTATACCGTGGCCTCTAATTCGTCGAGTATTTGCTTTGTTGTTGGTCGAACCTGCTTAATATGCTCAAAGGACTTTTGAGCTACCTGCTCTACAAATTCCTTTCGGTTCTTACTAAGCTGATAAACTGGCCAGTCGGGTATCCCTTCCAGTATAGGTTTATACTTCTTGTTCTTGTTTTTCTTTTCAGCAACTTCCATCGGGGACGCAAAATAATACAATTTCCCGATTGCGGTCAAAAAAGCTTAGAAGCCCGTACGGGATTGAGCATCAAGCAGATTGCCGCTCATTTGCCTGAAAAGGTCGAGTGCATTTGCGATGAATTTATCGTCGAGCATTTCAAGCAAATCCGCTTCACCGGCAACGTCGGTTTCATTGATTTTATAGGTCTGCTCCAGCAGCCCCTGCTCGAGTTTGACGAGATACCGGTTATTCCACGCGAAGATGGTGATTTTACATTGAGGGTGATTGATCTCTCGAATGACACGCATGAAGCGGCAACTTAAAGATTTGCGGGCTGTTCGTTTTGTATCCTTGATTTAACGGTGCTCAATTCTTCCTCCAGGTTCCTGTATACTTTGCCCTGATCGAGCTTGTCGTCTTTCATTTGCCGGATGAGCCTCTGAAGTTCCGCCTCTCTTTTTTTGAGGGCTTGCTTCATCGCTATGGCATCGGGTTTCATCTGCGGTGTTGTGACGGTTTGTTTGATGGGCGTGCAAGTTAGAATTTCTGTTCAATTTTCAATGACGTAGGTTCTTCGTGGTCCAATTAATTTTCTCATCCCGTTTCTGTTTGGGATATCAAAAAGTGTAAATTCGAACTCATCCCCACTACGATGTGTCTATAGTTAGGACACTTTTTAATTGCTGATATGGCGTGAAATCAATGGTGCCCGCGCGATGGGACCCAAAAGATTTTGAACGTAATGAGACGAATTATCGTCCCAGACCGTTACTTTAAGGGCTTTATAGAGAAGAACATTGGCCTAAAATACCCCCTTCGCATTAATTGATGTTGAATTGGTATGAACTTTTTCGAACGCATTAGAATGAAGCCTGGTCTATTCCTTAAATCCTCCATTATACTCTTTTTGATGATATTCGGAGCGTATGGTGCTATGGCTACGCATTTGCGGGCGGGACAGATCACGGCCAGACGTCTGAATTGCAACAGCCTCACATTTCGCATCACGATCACTGTCTACACAAACACCATCAACACGAATGTACTGTTCGGTGGCGACGACGATATTCTCGATTTCGGCGATGGAAGCGATCCGGATGGCGATGGCAGACCCGGCATCCTCGTGCCTGAACAACCCAACATTCCACGCCCCGATCTGGGAGAAGGTGTGGCCATGGCAAGCTATACGATCGACTGGACATACTCGGGCAACTCTACCTATATTATCAGCTACAGCGAACCCAACCGTAACGAAGGTGTGATCAACATGGATGGGTCCGTTAACACGCGGTTTTATATCGAGACACAGATCTCCCTTGACCCATTCTTCGGGTGTAACGAGCACACGCCAATCCTGCAGGTCGACCCCATCGATGTCGGATGTACGCATGTTGCCTGGTTCCATAATCCGGGCGCTGCCGACCTCGATGGCGATAGCCTTTCATACGAGCTCCTCGTTCCATTCAGAGCACGTAACACCACCGTTGTAAACTATCGTGCGCCGAATGCCCCATCATTCTATAGTGACTACGCCCACGGCGATGAAACCGGCACCAAACCCCCTGTCTTTACTATCAATAAGGCACTGGACGGCACCGATACGTGGGACGGCACAATTGTCTGGAACGCTCCGGGTTCAGCCGGGGAATACAATATTGCTTTTCTTATCAGGGAGTGGAGAGAGATCGACGGAGAATGGGTAGCAATAGGCTTCGTGCGGCGGGACATGCAGATCATTATCGAGGAGTGTGAAAATCAACGTCCCGATCTTATCGTTCCCGAGGATATTTGCGTCGTGGCCGGTACAACCCTGAAGAAAACGATCTTCGGAATAGACCCCGATAACGACGATGTCAAGATAGAGGCCTTTTCGGAAATACTTGAGCCGGGCTTCCCGTCTCGTGCCACTGTAAGCATTGACGAGAACGATCCTGATGCTCCGAACGACTTTCAACCATCTGTGCCTCCTGCCGAATTTTTCTTCGAATGGAATACGGAATGTGAACACGTGAAAGACCAGCCCTATCAGGTAGTGTTCAAGATCACGGATGACCCGCCGGCAGGTCCCGGCCTCGTCACGTTCAAAACGTGGAGGATCACGGTAATAGGTCCGCCACCTGTACTACAAACCGCGACCCCATTGCCCGGCGAATCTGCTAAAATAACCTGGCAGGAATATGTTTGCGAAAATGCCAGGACATTACAGATATGGAGACGTGTCGACAGTCTCGATTATGAGCTCGACTCATGCCTGACGGGTATGCCACCTAATCTGGGATATGAGCTCATCGCGCAGCAAGACTACGATGACCCGGATGGACTTCCGGACTCATTCATCGATGCCGACAATGACGGAGTACCGGAATCATATATCGACAACAACAACGGGGAGGGATTGGCAGGTGGCGCGGTATATTGCTACAGGATCGTAGCATTGTTCCCGCTTCCAAAGGGGGGTGAGAGTTATGTGTCGAACGAAGTGTGTGTTGAAATGCTCGCGGACGAACCCGTAATAACCAATGTTACCGTAGACGCAACACATGATACCGATGGACGAATACGGGTGGCGTGGGTGAGGCCATTCGATCTCGATCCCGTCATAAATCCGCCTGACTTTCAATATCAGGTGTACCGCAATACAGAAACCAGTCCAGCGATGGTACTGGTTCGTGATTGGGACGTTGCCGAGCAATTCACGGACGTCGGATTAAATACCATGGATGAGGTGTATAGTTACCAGATCCTCGCACGTGACGGTAACAATGTTGTGATAGAGGATTCATCCGCGATAGCTTCATCTGTTCGTCTTGAAGCACAGTCCCAGTTGAATAGGATCCAATTGACGTGGAGGGCCAATGTTCCGTGGTCGATCCAGTCAGCCGGCTTTTCTCACAAACTGTCAAGAATAGAAGCCGAAGAGGAAGCATTACCGGTCACGCTTGCAGATTTCGCGTCGGCAACTACGCTGTTTGAAACTGAGATCGATGTGACGTCTGCGGGTATGCAATATCTTGACGAAGGACCGCTTGAAACGGGAAAGCTATATTGTTATGTCATTGAGACGTTAGGCACTTACGGAAATGATGATCCCATTATAGCGGCACTCGAGCCCTTCCATAATTTTTCCCAGATAGTCTGCTCTCAACCTGGCGATTCGATCCCGCCTTGCCAGCCACCGGCCCCGGCGATGGATACGATCCGTTGTGAGAATCCCGTAACGCAGGCGGATCGCGACAGGCTTGCCTGTAATGCAACCGAATTCTCGAATACGATCTCGTGGACCCGGACGGAGGACCCGGACTGTGGAGCCAATGACATCGCTTACTACCTTGTTTATTACTCGAAGACCAGCGATGGTACATTCGTAGAGATACAGGACGAAAACAACGAACCGATCAAAGTTTACGGTAATTCATTCGTGCATAATCGAAACCTGACGTCTTTCGCGGGCTGTTATAAAATAGCGGCGGTGGACCGATCGGGTAACATAAGTGAATTGAGTCCCGCGTCGTGCACGGATAATTGTCCCAACTACATGCTCCCAAATTTCTTCAGCCCGAATGGAGACCTTTGCAATAACGTATTCAGCGCGTATGGCAACATCTCCAGCCTGCAGGGTGAGGAATCATCCCAGGATTGCGTTTCGGATATAGATGTCGTTCGTGATGAGCAGTGGTGCGCGCGATATGTTCTGAAAGTAGACTTTGTGGTCTTTAATCGCTGGGGAAAACAGGTTTATGACTATGAATCGGAACTGGGCAATGAAGATAAATCCATCTATATCAATTGGGATGGCCGGTCCTCCGATGGAAGCGATCTTTCAAGTGGAATATATTTTTACACAGCTACGGTCATATTTGATACGTCTGACCCATCGAAACGCGAAAAAATATATAAAGGCTGGATCCAGCTCGTGAGGTAGCAGCTGATTTTTCAGGACAAGTATTTTTATATTTTTGTGCACCCAAGCATAAAATATGAAAGCATACATTTTTCCAGGCCAGGGATCCCAGTTCACGGGGATGGCAAAAGACCTTTATGACAACAGACCGGAGGCCCGCAAGCTTCTTGATCAGGCCAATAAGATCTTAGGGTTTGACATCACATCGGTTATGTTCACCGGTTCTGCCGACGATCTTAAACAGACAAATGTCACCCAGCCTGCCATTTTTCTTCACTCGGTAGCACTGGCATTGACAACGGATAACTTCGCGCCTGATATGGTTGCGGGGCATTCACTCGGCGAATTCTCTGCGCTTGTCGCGAATAAGACGCTATCCTTTGAAGAAGGTCTTTCACTTGTATACAAGCGCGCCATGGCCATGCAGGAAGCGTGTGAGAAAAACCCCTCCACAATGGCTGCGATCCTCGGACTCGACGATAAAGTAGTGGAAGACATCTGCGCTTCCATTGACGAAGTAGTGGTTGCTGCAAACTACAATTGCCCGGGACAGCTCGTGATATCGGGCTCGATGAAAGGTATCGAGATCGCATGCGAAAAGATGAAAGCTGCCGGGGCGAAACGTGCGCTGCCACTTCAGGTGGGCGGAGCATTTCACTCGCCGCTGATGGAACCTGCCAGAGAGAAACTTGCAAAGGCCATCGAATCGGCTTCCTTCAACAAACCGGTTTGTCCCGTCTATCAGAATGTCAACGCCCAGCCGTCGATGGATGTCAATACCATCAAAGCCAACCTCATTTCGCAGCTTACGGCGCCCGTGAGGTGGACTCAGTCAGTGCAGCAAATGACCAAAGATGGCGCTAAGACCTATGTCGAATGTGGCCCTGGAAAAGTACTGCAGGGCCTCGTAAAGAAGATCTCACCAGAGGTGGAAGCGATGAGCCTATAGGCTTGTATAGGGGATAACGGACAATTCATCCGGACACTCGAGCAATAACTGGCTAACGGTTTTTCCGGAGACCGGATGAACAAGATCTCCTGCAATCTCTGCCAGGGGTACCAGCGTAAATCTTCGCATGTCGATGGATATATGCGGAATGTTAAGTTCGTCGGAGCGAATGATGAGGTCGTTGTAAAAAAGTATGTCGATATCGATTATCCTTTCACCCCACCTTTGCTGCCGCTGCCGGCCAAGGTCAGCTTCAATTCCATGGATAGTTTTTAGCAGGAGTTGGGGTGACAGCTGAGTAGAGACCTCGACCACTGCGTTGAAAAAATCGGGTTGCGATGTGTTGCCCCAGGCCGCAGTTTGATAAACCCTGGACTTTTTCAGAACAGGGCCCACTTCCGACATAATTTTTCCGACCGCATTTTGAATGTTTTGCAGCCTTTCGCCGAGGTTGCTGCCCAGTAGTAAAAAAATGCCGGTTTTCATTCTATACAGGCGCAAACATACTTTTTTATTCGATTCACTATTACGTACTTTTGAGGTTTAAAACCATAATTATGAGTTTCGGTAAGGCTTTCTTGTCCTCTTGCCTTGGTGCATTGGTAGCAATGATCCTGTTCTTTTTCCTCGTGGTAATATTTCTCGTCTCGCTGGTATCAGGCGTCTCAGAGGAAAA
>CBHTUB010000055.1:0-18645 GCA_966095595.1 uncultured Chryseosolibacter sp.
TGATATTCTTGTCCGGGTGCAACGAACTGTACTTTTTCACCTTGTTTAATAGTGCCGTTAAATACACGGAAGTAAACCTCGATACCCCTGAATGAGTTGAACACCGAGTCGAAGATCATTGCCTGGAGTGGGGCTTTCGGATCTCCCTTTGGTGGTTTGATCCGGTGAACGACTGCCTTGAGAATATCTTCTATACCAATACCTTCCTTTGCACTGGCCCTGATCACATCTTCCCGTTTGCAGCCGATAAGGTCTACGATCTCATCCGTGACTTCTTCGGGCATGGCGTGCGGCAGGTCGATCTTGTTCATCACGGGGATGATCTCGAGATCATGTTCCAGCGCGAGGTACAAGTTGGAAATGGTCTGTGCCTCAATGCCCTGGCTTGCATCTACGATCAGCAGGGCGCCTTCGCAGGCGGCGATGGAGCGGGATACTTCGTATGAAAAGTCAACGTGGCCTGGCGTGTCGATGAGGTTAAGGATGTACTCCTTTCCGTCGAGCTTGTAGTTCATCTGGATAGCGTGGGCTTTGATGGTAATGCCTTTTTCACGCTCCAGATCCATATTATCGAGCACCTGGGCCTGCATCTGGCGGTCCGAAAGGGTGCCGGTAAATTCCAATAAACGGTCTGCCAGGGTACTTTTACCGTGGTCGATGTGTGCGATAATGCAAAAATTGCGGATGTTTTCCATTCCCGTCCTGAGTCCTCAAAATGTGGACTGCAAAAGTAGGAATTCCTGGGCGGATTTCGGTGGAAAAAGCTGAACGGACAGCTTGAAAAACGTGGATTTCCTCAGAATCACGGCTTGTACACGACACCCTCTTTCATCACGAAGCTGACGTTCTCCATGGTCCTGATATTTTTAAGGGGATTTTCGTCCGTGGCAACGATATCGGCAATTTTTCCAGTCTCAAGCGTACCGATCTTATCGGCCATCCCAAGAATGGTAGCATTTATTATCGTCGCACTTTTCAGGGCTTCCATCGCAGGCATACCGGCTTCGACCATGTAAGTAAATTCCTTTCCGTTCTCGCCATGCGGAAATACGCCGGCATCTGTTCCAAAGGCTATTTTTACTCCTTTCTTATATGCCCGGGCGAAAGTTTGCTGGATCTGCGGCCCGATCTCAAGTGCTTTCGGAACGACCAGCGGATGGTAATATCCGGCTACTTTGGCCTGCTCGCCGACAAACCTACCGGCAGTGATGGTAGGAACATAATAGGTTCCTTTTTGCTTCATCAGATCCATAACCTCGTCCGTCATTTTGGTGCCGTGCTCGATGGTGGTGATTCCTGCCAGCACCGCGCGCTTCATACCCTCCGCTCCGTGCGCGTGGGCAGCGGTATGCATGCCGTAATCCTTTGCCGTTTCAATAACGGCTTTCAATTCTTCGTCCGTGAATTGCGGACCGGATCCGTCTTTCGCAATACTCAACACTCCGCCTGTCGCTGTGATCTTGATAAGGTCTGCCCCGTCCTTGTAGCGCTGACGAACTGCCTGACGCGCATCCTCAGGTGAGTTGATCACTCCTTCTTTAGGGCCCGGATCACCCATGAGGTCCTTACGGTAGCCGTTGGTCGGATCGGCGTGACCACCGGTTGTAGCGATGGACTTCCCGGCTGTGAATATCCTCGGGCCCACTACAAGCCCCTGATTGATCGCGTTCCGAAGGGAGATGTTCACGCCACTTCCGCCGAGGTCTCTTACGGTGGTAAATCCGGCCATCAGAGTCTTTTTGGCGAATACGGTAGATCTGAATGCTACGTCTGCGTCGCTTAGGGTAAATTTTTGAAGCACCTGATCCTTATTGGTCTCGTTTTCGAGATGAACGTGCATGTCGATCAATCCCGGCATCACGGTCTTTTTACTCAGGTCTATCAGTGTTTCGTTGGCTACCGCAGTGAAGCCTTTATTGATCGCAACGATCTTGTTTCCTTCAACAACGATCGTCATCTCGGGCTGAGCATCATTTGTCTTGCCATCAATGAGATAGCCACAATGAATAATCGTCTTTTGTCCGAAGGAACTGACACCGGTCAACAGCATCAGGGCAGCTAACAGGTGTCTCATTATTTCTTTAGATATTTTTGAACGGTTTGCTTCAAAGCCTGGATCTCGTGACCTGCCTGCTGGCCGGTTTTTACGTGCAGCATCAGGTCAAACATGACTTGCTGATCGTATCCGAGGCGCGTGGCGATCGACGAACAAAATTTTATCTCTTCCTGATACATCCTTTCATCGATCTTCATCAGCTGAATGAGGCTGTAGATGCAATCGAATTTTTCGTCGGCGGACAAGTTCTGGGGAACTGCTGCATCGTGGACACTTTGGAACAGGGGCTCTATCTGATCAGGATAAATTCCATTGGCACGACCTATATTGATGATATAATTCTTTTCGCGTTCGGCCACCTTCCCGTCAATCTGGGCGAGGCCTACAAGAAGTTTCATCTGAGTAATTGCACTCATACTGGAGAACGATACGTTATGTTAAAAACTATTCGAGCTCAACCTAGCAAGTAAATAACAAATTACCAATAACTTTAACTTAATGAACTTCCTCGCGCATGCGTATCTCTCCGGTGACAATACCGGGATCCTCGTCGGTAATTTCATTGGTGATTTTGTGAAAGGACGACAGGCGGTGGATTCGTACGAAGCTGACATTGCGCTCGGCATCAACCTTCATCGATTCATCGACGCCTTCACCGACACACATCCGATTGTGCATGAAAGCAAGAAGAGACTGCGTCAGAAATACCGTCACTATGCCAACGTGATCGTAGATGTATTCTATGACCATTTTCTGGCAAAGGACTGGGAAAATTTTCACAAAACACCGCTCAGGGAGTATGCACCGTGGGTATATGCAACAGTGAAGTCTTACGATAAGATCCTTCCCCAGGGGGTCAGGTATATGCTGCCCTATATGTCCAATGGAAACTGGTTGTACAACTACCGAAAAACTGAGGGGATCGGACGCGCGCTCAGCGGCATGTCTCAACGAACGACACACGATTCAAAAATGGATGAAGCCGTGGAAGACCTGGTGTCAGGCCATGATCTCTTCAAGAAAGAGTTTGATGAGTTCTTCCCGTTACTCGACCAGAAATGCAAAACATGGATCAGGGAACATCAACCTTTCGCATAGAAGTCGATGCGCGTCTGCGTCGCTCCGAGTGAAACCAGGTATTCTGCTACTTCCCCTGACGCTTCTCCGCCTTTCTGTGCGTGGTGCAGCATCGTGAACCCGTGAGGTCCTTTCGAGTTCAGCAAGCCCGGGTTGAATGTCAGAATTTGTTTTACGATGTCAAGGTGGCCCAGCATACAAGCCAGATAGACATTATATCGTGCACCTTTCGACAGAAGGAACTCCGCGATCTCGCGATTGCCTACGTGACCTGCGGCTTCTATTGCCGATTCGTAATCACCTCCGCCCCAATCGAACGACGTGTGCAAAAGCAATGGCTCATTACCAAGCATCTCCTTTACTTTGTCAAGCTTGCCGTGCGCCACACCAATGTATTCCTTTACTATCTGAATGTTGAGGGGAGCAGGTTTATCCTGAGAGGCCACGGCCTGCGGAGCTATCGCGATGCCGGTCAGGGACAACCCGACCGTTTTCAGAAAATCAACACGACTTAGGTTCATATTTCATTTATTTGATTTCAACAATCGCATCGCTTGTCACTACCCCCGACGCAAACCGCACGGTGTACTTTCCCTTCGACGCATATCTGGATACGGGCTGGAGTTTTCCCGATTTCGCTATTTTCGGCGTGATCGGCTCTCCTATTTTCAAATCCCACCGGAAAAGCTGAAAACCCGTGTCGGTATCCGACGACCATTTGCGCACAAGGTTGTTCTTTTCATCATATACTTCCACTTTGAGGGAAGTCTTCGAACCCGCGTAGTACAAGACGTCAACGTAAGGGGTGTTTACTTTCGACCATGCATAGTCGCGCTCACCCCATTTCGGATTGAATTTTATCGGCTCAGAACTAAATGCAGCAATGGTTGTTTTCAAGCCTTTTTCGCCGAGCGCCTGCATCGGTTTGACGTCAACAACAAAAACACTTCTTCCATGCGTGCCGATCACAAGCTCGTTGTCGCGCGGATGAACGATAAGATCATAGGAAGGAACATTCAGTGCTCCGTTTAAAAGTTGCCAGCTGCTTCCCGAATCAAAGCTGACATAGGTTCCGTTGTCGAGTCCACAGTAATAAATATTTCTGTTGACGGGATCCTGAATGATAACATTCGCGACACTTTCGGGAAGGTCTCCCTTTATATTTCGCCAGTTCTTTCCATAGTCATCGCTCACAAAGATATAGGTATGAAAATCATCCTGCCGATAGCCGTTCAATGACACGAACACCGTTGCTTCGCTGTGTGGTGAGCAAAATAATGAGCTAACCCATTTGCCGGAAGGAAGTCCTGCTTTAATGTCGCTCCAACTTCCATCCCTGAATATCCAGAGGTTGCCATCATCGGTGCCACAATAGAGAAGTCCGAACTTTAGCGGTGACTCGGCAAATGACGAGATCGTTCCGAACGGAACATTACCCGTTGCCTTCCCGCGCGTAAGGTCTTCACTGATGACTTCCCAATTTTCTCCCCGGTCGAGGCTCCGATGAACTTTATGTGAGGCGGCATATAAAATGTCTGCATTATGCTTGCTGATCGCAAATGGCGTCCGCCAATTCCAGCGATATGGTTCCTGCCCGACGTCATGCTGCGGCGAAATTTTAGTGGATTTATTTTTATCCATCTCATGACGATAGTAATTGCCGAATTGAAAGCCCGCGAATACCAATTTGCTGTTGTCCGGATCAGGGGCGACATACATTCCGTCACCTGTCATTAACGATTCCCAGTGTTTGGTCTCATTCGGCACGGATCTGCCAGAACCTCGAAGCACACCATTGTCCTGCAACCCACCGTACACGTTATAAGGTGTTTCCATATCGACATTCACCGTATAGAATTGTCCTACCGGCATGTTGTTGACGTGGTGCCAGTTGGCGCCTTCATCGTAGCTCATGTAGAGACCGCCATCGTTGCCAAGGAGCAAGTGCTCCGGATCGTTCGGGTCAATCCAGAGGGCGTGGTGATCGACGTGGACATCTCTCAAACCTTTTAACGTATCCAGGCGATGCCAGGTAACGCCACCATCTCTCGACTTGAGCAGGGGCACTCCGTAGATATAGATGTGATCGGCATTTTTTGGCGATACTTCCATTTCGGCGAAGTAGTATCCGAATGTGTTGAAGACGCCGTCGAGGTCATAGCTATTCATCACTTTCCACGACTCACCCCCGTTGTCTGACCGATAAAGCTGCGCGCCTTTGATCTTCGCTCTGAACAACTTTGCATTGGCATCTGCTCCATGGTATTCCGATATGGCACGCACGGTATACTTGCCTTCCCTTACTTCGCGCTTTACTACTTCGGCTGTATATTTTTTTGGGAAGTTCGAATCCCTCAGGAACTCATCGAGCTTTTTATTGTCAATAGAAAAGAACACTTGATCTGACATGTTCCGGAAATCTTCGATCCTAAGCTTGTCGTCCTTTTTTTGCTCCTTCTTGTCCTCCACCTCCGCCTGATTGTCCACAACGGCATAGATACGGCCCGGGTCTGCGGGAGATATCTTTAAACCGGTTCGCCCGAGATCCTTTCCGTGGGGCAATCCATCTGAAACTCTTTTCCACGTTTCACCGCCATCGTCAGACCGGTAAACGCCCGATCCTTCTCCGCTGCCCTTGAAATGCCAGGCTTTTCTGCTCCGCTCCCACGCAGCCGCGAACAGTTGTTTTGGGTTTGCCGGATTAATGATCAGGTCGATCACGCCGGTACTGTCGTTTATGAAAAGTGTCTTTCTCCAGGTCTTTCCTCCATCCACGGTTTTGTAAACGCCGCGGTCGGAGTTGTTGGAGTACAACGCGCCGATCGCCGCAACCCAAACGATATTGTCATTGGCAGGGTCGATGACTACCCTTCCGATGTGATGTGTGTTCGACAATCCGAGTGAGGTCCAGGATCTTCCTCCGTCTGCAGATCTATACACACCGGAACCGGCATAACTCGAGCGGCTACTGTTTTTCTCCCCGGTTCCGAGGTAGATGATGTTTGGGTTCCGTTTTGACAAAGTAAAATCGCCAATACCCAAAGCATCGTTATTGTCGAAAACCGGATCGAAGGTGATCCCATTGTTGATAGTCTTGAATAATCCTCCCGATGCGAAGGCCACATAAAATTCCTTCGGGTTGTTCAGATTCACATCGATGTCTACGATGCGCCCGCCCTGCACAGTGGGGCCGATATTCCTCACGGGGTAATCTTTCAGAACGCTAATTTCGGCTCGGGTCTTCCGTGTGGCAAAGGAAGAAATGATCTCATTTTCCGTTGATGGCTGAGAAAAACCGAAAACCGGAGTGAGTGTGAACAAAAGAAGTATTCTGAAAAACATCGGTCAAGAGGTTGAATAAATTTATCGTATACAAATTAATTCAAAGCCTCTTTTTAACCAGACGGGGCCCGGAATAGATAAACGGAAATAAATGTCGCCCGCGAGTAATTAATCCTCGGGATATGGTATGAAAACGAAGTTGGTGAAGGCAGTATCGACAACGAAAAGGCAACAAAACTCGTCCGGGTCTTTGTAAGCGCTTTCGAAATCTTTCATATTCTCTATGAGCCCGCGTTGTGAGAACTCATCAGCGAACGAAGCGTAATAATTCCATTCGGTGTCGAATGATTTTTTGTCGATCAGTAATTGACCGATCGGCTGATCTTCCTTGCAAACCGGAAAAACGGGATAGGGAGAAAAGCCTCTCTTGCGGATCTGGTAAGAAGCTTCTTTCAATGTTTCAGCTACCTTGACAAAGTCGCGTGAGATTGTACCCAGATACTTGCCGCTCAGTTCAGGATCGTTATGCATTTATTTTCACTTCTAAAATCTAACATCAGCAATTTGCCGGTCTTAGTATCAATTCCATACAAATTATTTGAAATGGTCCCAGCCTTGTGCCTTGAGTGGTATGACGTTACCATTTTTCGTAACCAACGTATTCTCCCGGGGCCTGTCATGAATATAACCGATCATATGAATATCGGGGTGGTTCTTCAACTTGTCCTGATCTTCTTTTTTGATGGTAAACAGTAATTCATAGTCTTCACCGCCGTTCAACGCACAGGTCACGGGATCCAGGTTGAACTCGACTGCCGTTTCGTAGGTCTGATGGTCGATCGGGATTTTGTCTTCGTATATCCTTACTCCAACACTCGATTGTTTTGAGATATGAAAAAGTTCTGACGCGAGCCCGTCCGAAATATCGATCATTGAAGTTGGAACCACTCCGGCTTCCGCGAGGTCATAGACCATATCGGTGCGCGCTTCAGGCTTCAACTGGCGGCCGACCAGGTACTCATACTTTTCCAGGTTTGGCTCCATGTTGGGATCCGCCAGATAAACTTCCTTTTCGCGAATAAGAGCCTGCAGGCCCATAAACGCTCCGCCGAGATCACCGGTCACACAAATGATGTCGTTTGCCTTTGCGCCTGAGCGGTACACGATCTTCTCCTGTGCCGCACGTCCGATCACGGTGACGGAAATAACGAGTCCGGAAGGTGAGGCGGTAGTATCGCCACCAACGAGATCTACTTTATAATTTTCACAAGCTGTCTGTATACCTCTATATAAAGCGTCAACAGCTTCGAGGGAAAAGCGGTTGCTTAAAGCGATGCTCACGGTGATCTGTTCAGCAATACCGTTCATCGCAGCGATATCGGATACGTTCACCGCCACAGCCTTGTAGCCAAGATGATGGAGCGGCATATAGGAGAGGTCAAAGTGTATTCCTTCCACCAGCATGTCCGTGGACACGAGGATTTTTTTCTCGTTTGTGTCAATGACGGCAGCATCGTCGCCTATTCCCCGTAACGAGGTTCCATTTTTAAGCGAAAATTCGCGTGCAATCCTATCGATAAGACCAAATTCACCCAGTTGATTGATTTCCTGCCTTTTTTCACTCATAAATCGTCGTTGGTAACATACACTTTGGCGGCTGTAGCCGCTGTTCATCCTGCAAAAGTAAGATATCGCACGGATTTACATGATTCAGTCGGTTTACCCGCCGTATATATGCATAGAAATAACAACCAGGCATATGAAAAAGGCGACCGGATTAGTACTCGTGACTGCGATTCTTTTCAGTGCATGCGCAGCAGATAAGCCATATTACAAGACCGCTGAAGGAAAGCGGAAGCAAAAATACTATAACGAAATACAATTTGGGGGGAAGAGTGCAAGTACTATGAAGAAGGGGTTTTAGTAGTACTTGCCTCGTGAAGTTGGTATAGGGGTTTGATCATTTTTTAAACATTGTTGAATTGTTCGTTTAGTAAGAAGGGGGTAATGATGTGGGGTCGTTACCCTTCTTTCTTTGTCTGAGTCTGGACCCTGAAGTAGCTTTCTTTCGATTCAAGATTTCTGATTGCTGATTTTTGATTTTAGAAGTTTAAATGCACCATGTGCTTGTAGCCTGAAGCGTGCAGCTTGAGGCCTTATCCGCGACGAGTTGGCCGCATCACTTCCTTTCCTGGCAAAGCTCAACCAGCACTCCTCCTGTAGATTTTGGATGGAGGAAGCAGATCATTTTGTTGTCTGCGCCCTGCTTGGGTTCCCTGTTGATCTTTTCGAAGCCTTTGGCCTCGTATTCTGAAATACTCTTATTGATATCTCCTACTACAAACGCCAGGTGGTGAATGCCCTCACCCCTCTTTTCGATGAATTTCGCTATGGGCGAATCGGGCCTGGTAGCCTCCAAAAGCTCGATTTTAACGCCGGCAACCTCAAAAAACGAGGTTTTAACGCCTTCTGATTCAACTTCTTCGATCTTATAGTGATCCCGACCGAGCAATGAGCCGAATAGCTTGTTGGCCTGGTCCATATTTTTAACCGCGATACCGATGTGCTCCAGTTTGTCCATATTTGGTTAACTTTGACCGACAAAGAAGAAACTTTTTAACGAAAACGGAAGTTTTTAAGAAACTTTAGCCGCAATGACAGAAACCTTGAGCGAAATGCATGTTGAAGCTGCGCGAATCCAGCAGGAGATCAAAGATCACCTCGGTCTGAGATCGTCCGATCTGGTGTTCGAATACACGTCGGTGGATGGAAAAAGTAAGCTTGATCTGATCACTGTAAATCCCCGGCATAACCAGGCATTCCTTTTCCACAGCGTGACCGGCAGCGACAAGATCGATTCTCTGAAAAAGATGCTCGATTACGTGCAGAATTATAAGGAGAAAGAAAACTCCTATACAATACAGTGGGTAGCGAAAGGCGGGAAGGAATTGCATACCTCCTATTTCAAGGCGGCTAATATCATGGACGCTTTGCAAAAGCTGTATTATGGCCGTGACATGAACACGATCACCGTTTTCAGCGTGGTGCTGAATCCAATCTCATAAGATTTTTGTTATACAGATATGATTACCGTAACCGAGAAAGCAAAAGAACGTATAGCGCAGCTAAAGGTGGAAGAAAATCGCTCGCCGGAGCACAACATCCGGGTGTCGGTTAAGGGCGGCGGGTGCTCAGGATTGATGTACGACCTCGGGTTTGATGACAAGATCAATCCTGCAGATCAGGTTTTTGAGGACAAGGGAGTGAAGATCCTCGTCGACAAGAAGAGCCTTCTATACCTGCTTGGCACTACCCTTGATTTTACCGACGGTTTGAACGGAAAAGGTTTCCAGTTCATCAACCCGAATGCTTCACGCACGTGTGGATGCGGTGAAAGCTTCGCTGTGTAAAGTTGTTTTGAAAGAGATATTTGAAGAGCATCCGAAAGATGCTCTTTTTATTTTATAACTGCGATGCACTTGAGCTCGATGGCGATCGGCGTAGGCAAAGCATTTACTTCCACGGTCGTTCTGCAGGGCTGATTGTCTTTAAAGTATTCTGCATACAGCTTGTTGAACTTCGGAAAGTCTTCTTTCATGTTGGTGAGGAAAACCGTTACATCGACAAGATCTTCCCATTTCGCCCCCGACGCTTCAAGGATGAGCCTGACATTTTCGAACACGCTACGGCATTGTGTTTCGATGTCGTACGAAACGATAGCGCCCCCGTTGTCCAGCGTGACGCCGGGTATTTCCTTCGACCCTCTTTTTCGTGGTCCGACGCCTGAGAGAAAAAGCAAGTCGCCAACGCGCCGTGCGTGCGGATAAAGGCCTACTGGTTCGGGAGCTTTTTCTGAGTTTATTCCGGACATATGCGTTAATTCAATTTAAACTTGATGGGAAGAACAAATCGCTCACTCACCACCCTGCCTCTTCTTTCTGCAGGTTTCCAATCGGGCATCAATTGCACAACCCTCAAAGCCTCTGCATCGATATCTGCCTGAGCACCTCTTATCACTCTTGCATTCAAGATCCTGCCATCCTTTTCAACTTCAAATTGAATGTAAACTGTACCCGAGACCCCATGCCTTCGGGCGCTGGCAGGATAGCGAAGATTTTTTCTTATAAACACATACATCGCTTCATAGCCTCCCGTAAACTCGGGCATGGCCTGTAGCTTTGTGTATCGAAAAACACGGCCACCTTCGTAGCTCTCCCCTGATCTTAACTTTCCCCCTTCGTAGTTTTCCCTGAACTGAAGGGTATCATTCCGGAATCCTGTCCAAATACCATTTCGATTTCCAAACTTTACCTCGCCTTGCAATAGAAGGCCGGACTCATCATCGAAAGTGCATTTGCATTGCCCCTTACCATCTTTGACTAACTGATTACCAGTCGAGTCATAGTAAGTCTCCACAGTGTAGCCGACTTCGATGCCGCGGTCAAAATCGCTGGTATGCGTAGCGGTATAATGATTTTTTCCGTCGGGGTAGTAGTAGCTGATCAATCCATTCTTGAAGCCTTCCACGTAGGCGCCTTTTTCCTTTATTTTTCCCGAGGTATAGTATTCTTCGTACGGACCATGCTGTAAGCCTTTGTCGTACAGTCTTACGAATTTCCTGGATCGCTCTTTAACGTAGTATGCCGCAACGGTGTCGGTATAAGCCAGGACCGTGTCTCCGTATGAATCGATCTTTGATTTACCGATGATGCAATAATCCCCGGCAGACTCGGCCACTACTTTTCTGTCCGCGTCATAACACACCGTGATGTATTCCTGCGAGTATGCGATTGCAGGTATGAGATAAAGGACCAACAGATAGATTCTACGCATACTACTTGCTGTTCATGATCTCTTCAATTTCATCCGCCTCGATTGGAATATTCTTCATGAGATCATTATTGCCAGTCTTGGTAAGCACGACGTTATTCTCGATACGAATTCCGAGGCCTTCTTCGCGAATGTAAATCCCGGGCTCGACTGTCCATACCATCCCGGGAACCATTTTCTGGTACATGCTCCCTACATCATGCACGTCGAGACCGAGCATGTGCGATGTCCCGTGCATGAAATATTTCATGAACAGCGGTTTGTCCGGATTCTGTTTCTTCACATCGTGCTTATCGATGAGCTTCAACCTGATCAGTTCCTGCTCCGTAAGCTTTTGTATTTCCCTGTGGTATTCATAATAATAAACACCCGGCTTCAGCATTTTGATCGCTGCACGCTGAATCCGCAAAACGGCGTTGTAGATTTCCTTCTGACGGGCAGTAAATCTCCCATTAACGGGGATTGAACGGGTCAGATCGGAATTATAATTGGCGAACTCCGCCGCAACATCCAGCAAAAGGATGTCGCCGCTCCGACACTCCTTATCGTTTTCAATATAGTGCAGAACACATGAGTTTGCTCCCGAAGCTATGATAGGCTCATAGGCAAAACCCCTTGATCCATTCCGGAGAAATTCGTGCGAATACTCCGCTTCGATCTCGTATTCCTTGACACCCGGTTTTACAAATTTCAGAACACGCCGGAAAGCTTTTTCCGTAATGTCGCAAGCCCTTTGCATCAGCTCAATTTCATGTTTTGACTTGACGCAACGCAGCCCATGCATGATCGGCGCGAGCCTTTCGTATTTATGAAGCGGATATTTTTTCTGACACCACTGTATAAAACGCGCGTCCCTTGAGTCGACTGCCACGTCCGCGCGATAGTGATCGTTGGTATTCAGATATACGTGCTCGACATTCCCCATTACCATCATGGTGTTGAACAATTTTGGAAATTCCGACAACCATAACACCGTCTTGATGCCGGTAGCCTCACGCGCCTCTTCCTTCGTGAGCTTGTGCCCTTCCCATGTAGCGATCGTTTCATTGGTCTCGCGCAGAAACAGTACCTCATGATATTTTTCGTCCGGAAAGTCGGGACAGAGAACAAGAATGGTCTCTTCCTGGTCTACCCCAGTCAGGTAAAACAGATCTGAATTTTGCCTGAAACGCATTGTGCCGTCGGCATTGGTCGGCATAACGTCATTGGCATTAACCACGACCACCGAATTATCCCTGATCTGCCTAACGAGGTTTTTGCGGTTGTTCACGAACAACTCCCTATTGATCTTTCCGTATCTCATATCTGGTTTTTCGAAGCGCTAAATTATCATTTTCGCGCAGATTCCTCCACCGTCCGTCAAATGTGGCCCCGATTATGAAATGTGACTGAAAGTACCTTATATTTAAAATGACTATTAGATATTGACCATGACTATTCGTAAAACAATCGTATTTATTTTAATTGTAACAAGCCTTGAGGTCGCTGCGCAATGGAAGTATGAGCCCGCCCCTGAAAATCTCAGGAACCGGGAATGGTTTCAAAATGCAAAATTCGGAATGTTCGTCCACTGGGGCGTTTACAGCGTGTTGGGAGACGGCGAATGGGTGATGAACATACAGCAGATACCGCTCAGGCAATATGAAAAACTTCCCACTTTCTTCAATCCAACTGAATTCGATCCGAAGCAATGGGTACAGATGGCGAAAGATGCCGGGATGCAATACATCGTATTCACCACGAAACACCACGATGGTTTTGCGATGTGGAACAGCAAGCTCACCGACTACAACATTGTAAAAGCGTCTCCTTACGGAAAGGATATTTTTAAAATGCTTGCCGATGCCTGTCATGAAGCCGGAATAAAATTGTTTGCCTATCATTCGCAGCTCGACTGGCATCATCCCGATTATTTTCCGCGCGGAAAAACGAGTGGCGACTGGGCTGGCAGACCGAACGAAGGAGACATGAACAAGTATCTGGATTATATGGATGGCCAGCTGACGGAGATCCTGACCAACTATGGCGAGATCAGCGGAATCTGGTTCGATGGCATGTGGGATAAACCCGATACAGACTGGCGTCTTGCCAGGACATACAAGCTCATACATGATCTTCAGCCTGGTGCATTGATCGGCAGCAATCACCACAAGTCGCCATATCCGGGCGAGGACTTCCAGATGTTTGAAAAAGACCTTCCGGGGCACAATACCTCGGGGTTCTCGACGGATAAGGCCGTCGGTACATTACCTAAGGAAGTATGTGAAACCATCAATTACTCATGGGGCTTTCATCTGAAGGACAATCAGCACAAGTCCAGGAAACAACTCGTGCAGTATCTCGTGAAAGGCGCCGGCTATGACGCGAATTTTTTACTGAACGTCGGGCCGATGCCGAATGGAAAAATCCAGGAAGAGCATGTTGCCGCCTTGAAAGAAGTGGGTGAGTGGACAAAAAAATTCGGCGAGAGTATCTACGAAACGCGCGGTGGTCCACTGGCGCCACGACATTGGGGCGTAACCACTCAGCGGGGCAACAAAGTTTATGTTCACATTCTTGACTGGGCCGACGAGTCGATCGTTCTGCCTTCGTGGGGGAAAAAGATCAAATCCGCGCGCCTGCTCGGCGACGGATCGGTTTTAAAATTTCAAGAGAATGAATTCGGAATAACGATCCGGATTCCCCAAAATAAACTTGACGACATCGATACTATTGTGGTGATCGAGACCAGGTGACCGCCAATATAGTCGTTAATTAAGGTAAATAGCGTCAATAGTAAACGCGCAAACCAAATAGCCATTGCCAGCTTTCCGGCATTTGCCATTCACCATTGACCGTTCAACTATTGACGACGTCACGCCTTCTCCGGCATATGCTCAGGCATGCCATGGTGCATTTCTATTCTATCGGTTGCCATGAAGTTTGACAAGAGATATGACATGCCAAATCCAGACAGCAAGCCTTCAAGGAATATCGCGAATGAGCAAATGTAAGGATCAAGATAAATGCCAAGTGGCTCATGTTCCGCTATCGAGTTCATCAGGTCCCTGTCGAGCTTCAAATAAATGAAAACAAACAGGGAGAACGTAGCAGCCGCGATGGCTGAGGTTGCCGCTCCCGTGGTCATCGACCTGAAATACTCGAGCCTTCCGTTGTGCGTGCGTTTGAACTGCCGTTGGGCGAAGTAAACACCTGCCAGAAGTATAAACACGTTGAACATCCTCAACTCAATGATGTGAATCAGACCGACTGCATACATGATCATGAAATACGCAATCAAACCCAAGGTTACGAGTGCTCCATAGATCTCGGGTATTCTTGTTGCCCTGTTCCAGATTTTCATATAACCCTCCGATTTTTTTATAGAAGGGCAAAAAAATATGCCATCCGACAGTATCGGATGGCATTGTTTGGGTTAAGGTATAAGCTGCTATTGTCCCTGAGGTATGTTGACCTCGTCAGTTTCTACATAATTGATCAGGATGAATGTTACCAGCAATCCCGAAAACACACCCTCCAGAGCGACTATAAATGCAACAATATAGGGGTTGAGGTAACGTCCCATGGGTTCATTCTTAACCACAGATTCCATCAACCCGGTGTCTATCTGCAGATACAGGAAAAGGAATGCGGCAAAGATGATACTCGCAATTGCACAAGTCGAAACACCGGTGATACGTGCCCTGAAATAATTCAGGTGTTCATTGTGTGTTGACTTGAATTTCTTCAGTGCGAAATAGACGCCTCCCACCAGAATGAAGAGGTTAAGAAGCCGCAATTCGACGTGATGTGACAGACCGGCAACTTTCATTACCAGAAAATAAGCAATCAGCGCAGCCGCAATAAGCACTCCATAGCTTTGCGGAATGTTTTTCGGATTATTGAGGATAGTCATGCGAGCACGGGTAAGTGTTAACTAATATAATCATTATTTAGCGGCATTTCCAACGTTAACGGACAGTAATTTTCAATACCTTCGCAATAACCAATAATCTCTTAACCTATGCTAAAGAAAATCATTTACGGGCTCGTAGGTCTGCTCGTGCTCCTTGTGGTGATTGGATTCCTGCTTCCGGGAAAGTTTGAAATCACCCGTACCGCAAAGATCAACGCTCCGGCTGAGTACACATTCGAAGAAGTCAACCAACTCGATCGATGGAACAACTGGTCATACTGGAATACCCTGGACACCAGTATGACGGTCACCTACGGCGATAAAAAAGCGGGCGAAGGTGCCTCCTATAGCTGGGCGGGTGAAGATGTCGGAAACGGAAAGATTCTCATCACGGAAAGTGTTCCATTCAAGTCGATCAAGACCGATCTTGATTTTATGGAAAACGGAACAGCAAAAGCGTGGTATACGTTTGAGCCGGCTGGCGACAGCACGGCAGTGACCATGGGCTTTTCTACTGAATTCGGTATGAATCCTTTCATGAGACTGATGGGCGCAACTATGTTCGAATCGGAAATGGACAAAGCCTTCAACTATAATCTTCAAAAACTCCGGGAGATCGCCGAATCGAAACCAAAGTTTTCCGTAAAGTTCACGGAAGAAAATGTGACACCGGTTTCCTATATCGGCATCAGCCACACCATGTCACCCAAAGATAACGACGCAGTGAGCCTCCAGATGGGCAAAATGTACACGGAGCTTTTCAACGCCTTGCAGAAAGCAAAGGTCGATGTGAACGGCCACCCTTTCTGTCTCTTCCCAGGTTATTCTCCCGAGTCTATGAATATGGTTTGCGCGCTGCCTGTTTCCTCCGACGCAAAAGTGCCTTCGAAGTACAAGATCATGCAGACTCCCGCCACGCGGGCCATCAAGGCTGTTCACAACGGCTCCTATGCAAACCTGCAGAAAACACATGAAGAGATGCACAAGTATCTTGCCTATAAAAAGTATGAAGAAAGCGGCACCCCGTGGGAAGTTTACGTGACCGACCCCTATGTGGAGAAAGACACGGCGAAGTGGATAACAGAAATATACTATCCGATCAAATAAGAGCGCTAAGCTGCTTATGAAAGCCAGGCAGGTGTGTCTGGCTTTTTTATTTCACCCGGTCTCAATATTGATTTATGATTGACGATTGCTGATTTTTGATTTCAGATCGCTATCGTATGCCGGCAACCGTGAAAGAATTTAAGTTATCTATGGAAAAATCATTTCCACCAAATGAGCTTGCTCCTACATTGAAGGCGTTGTGGCATGCCGGAAAAGGAGATTGGAACAAGGCGCATGACATCGCACAGGAAATCCATTCGACGGAAGGCTCATGGATACATGCCTATCTGCACCGGAAGGAAGGTGACGACGGAAATGCCGCGTATTGGTACAACAGAGCCGGAAAGAAATTTCCCGACAACACACTGGAGCAGGAATGGGAAGAAATCGTTTCTGACTTGCTGAAAAAATAAAAGGCCCCGAACGGATCGGTAGCCTCCTACACTCAAATCAGGTCAATTTATTTTAGTTCAAACTCTGCCTGTTTCGTATCTCTGGAGTTCCCCCCGATAAAAGCGATGAATTTCCCTGCCTCCGGCGCGAATGTCATATCCACATGATAGAAGGACAGATCAGCCGCTTTCAAGGTAAAAGATACTTGTTTGGTCTCTCCGGCCTTGAACATCAACTTCTGAAATCCTTTCAATTCCTTAAGTGGCCTTGTTACGCTGCCAGCGATGTCTCTCACGTAAAACTGGACCACCTCCTCGCCATCACGCGAACTGTTATTGGTCACATTACAACTTACAGTCAGCTCACCTCCCACGCCGATTGAATTACTGCTCAGTACCACATCGCCATACGTGAAGTTCGAATAGCTCAGGCCATAGCCGAAGGGATACAACGGCTCGTTGGTATAGTCGAGATAGCGCGACTTGTACTTGTCGAGCAATTCACCACCATAGGGGCGGCCCGTATTCTTTACGCTGTAATAGATCGGCACCTGGCCAACATGCTGGGGGAACGTCGCCGTAATTTTTCCTGACGGATTGTATTTTCCAAAAAGCACATCTGCTATGGCATTCCCGGCTTCAGTGCCGGAGAACCAGGTCTCCAGGATTGCATCGGCATTCTCGCTCTCCCAATTTATAGCGAGCGGCCGTCCGTTCATCAACACGATCACCAAAGGTTTACCTGTTTGCCTTAGGGCCTTGAGCAGATCAAGCTGACGACCAGGTAACGTGATGTCTGCGCGGCTTGCTGCCTCGCCCGTCATACCCTGAGACTCGCCGACAACCGCCACGATCACGTCGGATTGGTTGGCGACGTTTACAGCTTCCCTGATCATCTCTTCGGAGGAGCGTGAATCTATTTCGAGGTTACCTCCATGTGCGTTCAGTCGCTTGATCAGCTGCTCATCATCCGTAAAGTTTGCACCCTTTGCATAGTTGATCTTTATTCCTGTTCCCGCAGCGTTTCTGATGCCCTGTTCAACACTGACTGCCTTTTGCCAGTCTCCCGCACCGCTCCAGTTTCCGATCATGTCACGCTGGTTCCTGGCCAACGGGCCGATCAACGCGATGGACCCTGTTGTCTTGAGCGGGAGCACATTGTTCCGGTTTTTCAGAAGCACCATACTTCTACGGGCCACATCTCTTGCAGCGTCACGATATTCTTTTTTCAACATCGTTTGGGATGCACGTGTTTCGTTCACATACTTATAGGGATCAGTGAACAATCCCAGCTTGAACTTTGCCTCCAGCACCTTGCGACAAGAGCGATCTATGAATTCCTCCGATATCTTGCCTTCCTTGACAAGCTTATTCAGATTGTTGACATAGATCTCGGATACCATATCCATGTCATTTCCTGCTTTCAGCGCATCGAGCGCTGCCTCTTCATCATTCGCGCTGATGCCGTGCGATATCAACTCCATGATGGCTGTATAGTCAGTCACGACAAGTCCGGTGAAACCCCAGCGCTTTCTGAGGATCTCCTGCAGAAGCCATTCATTGGCTGCCGCAGGCACGCCGTTGATGTCGTTGAACGAAGTCATCAAGCTCGCAGATCCTGCATCGATCGCCGCCTTGTACGGCAGCAAATATTCCTGCAACATGGTGCGCTCGCTCATATCGACAGTGTGATAGTCTCGCCCGGCCTGCGCTGCGCCATAGAGCGCAAAATGCTTGACGCACGCCATGACGGTGTTGTTCGCAGAAAGATCTTTCCCCTGGTACCCCCTAACCATCGCCTCCGCGATACGGGAGCCGAGATATGGATCTTCGCCCGCTCCTTCTACAATACGTCCCCAGCGCGGGTCACGTGCGATGTCTACCATGGGAGAAAATACCCAGTTCAATCCATCGGCAGAAGCTTCGTCCGCGGCAATTCGCGCACTGTTTTCGATGGCCTGCATGTCCCAGCTCGCTGCAACACCGAGCGGCATCGGACAAATGGT
>CBHTUB010000056.1:0-18553 GCA_966095595.1 uncultured Chryseosolibacter sp.
ATCGCGAGTTGGTGAAGAATGTCGGATTCAACGTCGTATACAGATGGCAGGATTCATTCTTGTGGGAAAGCCCGCTTGCCAATGGTAAGATCCCTGCCTATCACACCATCGATGCGCAGGTGAGCGTAAAAGTGCCAACCTTAAAGTCGACTGTGAAGGTCGGTGGTACCAACATTTTCAACGAGCGCTATATTCAGTACGCTGCTGGTCCGTCGATTGGTGGTCTCTACTACGTAGCGGTTACACTAGACGGTCTGCTCACAAAGTAAAACCTTTAAAAATTCTATGGCCTTCTCAGTTTTTGGGAAGGCCTTTTTTTCCCATGAAGAGAACGATAATTCTTTCACTCCTGACGCTATTTGCTTTTTCTGCTGCCGTATGCCAGACAAAAGAAATCGAAGAGCGTGACATGACCTGGCTCGGCTATTTCAATCAGACAAGGTTCACTGATAAATCGGGACTATGGGTCGACCTGCATTTGCGTCTCAATGATGATTTTGTCAGGGAGACACACGCGGTTCTCGGCAGGGTTGGTTACATCTATTACCTAACCGATAAAGCGCGCGTCTCGGTCGGCTACGCGTTTCAGAATCAACCGGGCCATCACGGAGCAGCGGATGTGCTCGAGCATAGGCCATGGCAGCAAATACAATGGTTTGAAAAGAAAAGTTGGTTCAGCATGATGCAATGGTTTCGTCTCGAGCAACGTTACCGAAAAGTTGGTGATGCCGACTATCACTTCAACAACTTACGTGCGCGCTACGCCATTGGCCTTACATTTCCGATCACAGGGAAGGAAGTTGTGCCAAAAACCCCTTTTATATTTTTCAGCAACGAGGTCTTCATCAACTTCGGAGAGCATGTAGTTTACAACTATTTTGATCAAAACAGGGCTTTTGCAGGGATAGGCTACCAGTTTACCTCTCATTTGAATGCACATCTGGGGTACATGAATGTGTTTCAGCAGTTGCCTGCGGGTAACAAGTACGTTAATACAGACGCCATCAGGTTGTTTATTTTTCACAACCTGGACTTCAGGCAACGCGAAGAACAGAACTGACAAGCGACGATTTTTTTTACAAAGCAATTTTATTCTATCTTCACGCTCCCTTTGCCGGCCTTACTCCGTGAAAGTGAGTTGGGAGGCATGGAGTTTTAATCACTTTGTTCATGGCGTTATTGGAAAAGCAGCTTTTTGTTAAGAAGTCAACAATCCCGAATTCAGGTAAAGGTTTATTCACAAAGAAATTCATTCCGAAAGGAACGAGGATCGTTGAATATAAAGGAAGGATCTCGACATGGGCCGAAGTGAAGGACGAGGACGGCAAAAACGGATACATTTTTTATGTGAATAGAAACCATGTGATCGATGCGCTTCCGCGTCTGTCGGCACTCGCGCGTTATGCAAATGACGCCCGCGGGCTCGTCCGGATCAAGGGATTGACCAACAATTGCGATTACGTTACTGACGGAAAGAAGGCTTACATCGAATCGAAAAAAGATATTCCTGCCGGAGCCGAGATCTTTGTCGATTATGGTAAGGACTACTGGAAGGTGATCCGGGAGAACGTCAAGATCTGGAAGGATGAGGCGAAGCAAAAGGAAGCCGCCAACGCAGGTAAAAAGGTAAAATCAAAGGTTCGCCGCCACTCGAAGACTGCAAAACGAATGAAACATCAATAGACGTTTCTTTCGAGCTCGGTCAGTGTTGCCTGGGCGCTGTCTGCATATTCGTCGTAGCCCATACGCCTTGCTTCTGCTATATAAGCTTTCAACAGTCGGATAGATTTCGGATTTACATAGATCGAATTCACGAGAATATCATAGGCCTTGTGGGATTCGGCATTTTGATTCCTGAAAAATTCTGCTGCGGCGATGATTCCTTCTTCAAAGAAGGGATTTGATTTCCCCAAATATTCGAACTGCAGGGCTGCCTGTTTTGCATCTCCATTGGCTGCATTCAGCAGGGCTGTATAAAGGATCTTCTCAAGTTGATGCGCCTTGTCAAAGTTGATACCCTTGTTGATCTGGTTAGCTATTGCACGCACTTCATTTCTTATTGCAAGCATTCTAAGCTCGGCGAAATTGACGGACTCAAACAATTTCTTATCTGTGAGTTGTATCCCGCCGATCTTATTGAATGTTCGAATGGCTTCGGGCAGCCGATCCGCTCTCAGCAACGCATCAGACCTGTCGAGCAGCGCCTGTGCCTTATAATTTGCATTCCCGAAAGAGTTCACAAGCCTTTCAAAGTTGATGCTATCGGACAGCGCTAGTTTGTATCTGCAGAACTGGTATTTCTCGGGATCGGAGAGCTGCATCGCATTCGGTGTGGTCACGTTTAGGATCCTGATGATCTGTTCGGCAATTTGTTGTGTGGCGACATCATTTTGTGCTGCAACACTATCCCATGCCATGAGTGCCTGATTGACTTGTCGTGCTTCGGTCAGGGCAATGGCATAGTAGAACTTGCCTAGCTTGTAATCGGCGTCCACGGCATATTGAAAGTATGAGGCGGCGAGTTCTGGAGAACCCTGCTCAAGCGCCCATAGCCCCATCGTATAATTGTATTTGCCGCCGTATTCCTGGCTCAGAAAAACCAGCTCTCCCAGTGTTTCGAGTGCTTTGAACGTCCGTCCCTGATGATAGTATGCAAAAGCCAGCGATGCTTTCAATGCTTCGCTGTAAGCGCTATTCACGGTATCAGAAATGATCCTGGAGGCCCTGGATGTAAACGTAGTATCAAGGTCCCTGGCGTTGTGTATGATGTAATTGTTGAGGTATGTCGCGCTATAGAGGTTAAGTGTTGTCTCTTTGAGGGGGTCGATGCCCGGCGAGATCCGTTGCCCGAGAAGTGTTGAAAGGGCGACGCCATTTGCAGCAACGGAAAGGGAATTTTTATCAAAAAATTTAAAGACGGAGTCAACCTGAACGGGAATATATTCCGCGGCAGCCATCGCGAGAAAGTTCAACTCAGCTGTGGCCTTTGTGTTGGGATCGTCCATGGCCTGGCTGAGAAAGTAATTGGCTGAATCAATTGCATGAACCTTGGCGTAAAAGTAACCCAGGTTGCTGCTGATCCTTGCAGACTCAGGCATACGTTCGTGGGCCTTCCGCAGGTATTTGATACCATCGAAGTAACGGTTAGTCCACAGGGAAAGGTTGCCTTCGTTGGCCAATGAGAACTCGGTTGGACGTTTTCCATTTGAAAGTTCGTAGTTACGAATGGCGCCCTCAAAATCCAGGCGAGTCAGTTTCAGGTTGCCCAGCGCATAATTCGCGCGATTGTTCTGGAATGCCCTGTTGCGACTTTGCTCATAGAATGACATCCCGAAGGCTTCGTTATCCTGACGCAGGTACAGGTCGCCGACATAGTTATAAAAACCGGCTGTTGCATGGTATACATATTCACGCCAGTTCGAATAAAACACAAAGGCGAGCGTGGCGATGATCCCGGCGAACTGAAATGTGAAATATGGCATTCGGTTCGGCTTGTAGAGCAGGTGATAGACGGGCAAGCCGTTTCCCATCATTACCAAAAAATTCGAGAAGAAGTAAATAAAGAAAATGATCCCGAAGCCGGCGTGGCTGAAGATGGTGATATCGCGGATCACCTTCAGGGAAGCATCATTTGCATTGGCGAGATATTGGGCCACAGTGGCGAGTGCTATCGCTCCCAGCGCCGTGATAAAGTACGCACCAAACGGAGCGAACGGAACGATGTTCTCATATTGCGCCTCGCGAAGTCTGAATCCCCAAATGGCAAGAAAGCCTGAAATGGTGAGAAGCAGGTAAATGTTGATATAAACAAAATTCCAGTCTACAACGCCCATTTCATGGCAGGCGGTAATGATGATGTTGACCAGGTAGATGATGCTGATCAGTGTAAAATGCTTTGCGTTGTTCCCGGTAGCCCCCTGACTTGTCATGTACACGAACGAGACCATGATCTCGTGAGACACAATGAGTATAAAGATAACCGTCAGGATAAGGGCAGGTGTGTAGGATGTTATGATGAGGTGAAGTGAAGGGTCGTCGACGCCGGAGAAGAAATAGATCACAGCTGCCAGTGCGCTCGTCAGGGCGGAAAAACAGGTGAATCTGATCAGAAAACTGGTATGTGGGCGCAGGTACTTAAAATAAAAACTGGCCAGGAGATAGACGACGAGGATGGTGATACCTACCCAGACTGACCGGAATCCGAATATCCTGAGGACCTCGAACCTCAGGGCCATAATGAAAATGATGAACAGGCTCATCGCGGCGAAGTACCAGAAGCGGTCAAGTACGGAAATGATCGACAACAGAATGATCACACTAATCGCGAGTACAACCAGAAAGAGATTACTCGACGCCATATTGTGATGCACGCTTCCGCCGCTAAAGTATTCCAGGATCACGTAGCTCTCCGCAGGCACGGTTAGTTGAAAGGGACCCGTCTGGAAACTGTGGAGGGTGGTTTCAACAGTTTTCTGTTCCTGCAGCTTGTTCCACGATATCGCCGACCCGGGCGTTGCGAAGTAGAAGTACCACATTAAAACAACCGCAGAGACAAAGGTGGCAGCCAGCACATACCAAATCACCCGATAATCTTTGATCCAGTTTCTCCAGAACAGGAATGAATGCATTTGAGAGTAATTTAAAACCGTGCAAGCTAACGACTTATGTTAAATTTGTAAAACATATTGTCGCTGCGACAGTATTTGCAGGAATCATTTTTTACAGCGGAAAGCGGAATACTTTCTGGAAAATGAACTGTGAGCGATGAAGATCCTATTTGTCATAAATCCTGTTGCCGGAGGAACGGACCACGGCGAGACCATTGCCAGACTTCGCGAGCTGACGGTCACGCATGGGCATTCCGCAGAATGGCTGTTGACCAGCGGAGGGGATGATGAGCAAAAGCTAATGAAGTGCATCCGGAACTTTAGTCCCGATCGGGTAGTAGCAGGCGGGGGTGACGGAACTTTGCGAATGGTGGCAAAAAGTCTTATCGGTCTCCATTTGCCGATGGGCATCTTGCCACTCGGAAGCGCCAATGGCCTGGCCAAAGCCCTCAATATCCCGAACGACCCGATAGCTGCCCTGGAGAAGGTCTATGCTTCCTCGAATACAAGGAATATGGATATGCTGAAATTCAACGATGAGCATTTCTGTATCCATGTTGCCGATATCGGCGTGAATGCCTTGATCGTTAAGAAATACCAGGAGTCTGATGAACGTGGCATGATGGGCTATGCGAAAAATCTCCTCGCCTCTATACAGGAGAGTCCCCAGTTGAGGATCATCGTTCGCACTCCGGATGGAATTACGACAAAGGAAGGTTACATGATGGCGTTCGCGAACGCGAATAAATATGGTACTGGTGTCCATATTTCCGAAGGGTCGGTTTCCGACGGCAAGTTCGAGATCTGTAATGTGGAGAAGATAGCACTCGATGCGGCGATCAAGGCAGGCCTGACCATTCTGAATGTCTTCATCGATAAAAATATGTTTTCAGACGTGATCAGTTGTACCGAAGCTGAAGTGGAGATCGATCAGCCTGCGCATTTTCAGATCGATGGAGAGTATATGGGGATGACGGATCACATCAAGATCGAGATCGTCCCGTCCTGCATAAAGCTGCTGATATGACCGCAGGCAAGATCCCTATACTGTTGAGCTTTTACGCGCTCGGGAACGGCGCCGGGAAGTATCTTGTATTCGGGCAACTAACATACACACGCGTCAACGATTTTACGTTCAAGGACTACAGCCGCCGAAAGACCTTTCGAACCTTGTTGAGGCTATACCAGTCAAAGCCTTATGCGAATCAGGAATTGACGCTCAAATTCGATAAAGGCGATGTAAAGGTCACTACGAATCTCTGGGGGGGGTTCCGCAGTGAATCAATGCTGGAGCTTGCCGATGGTGTGCTCCAAAGCGTCGTGTTGAAGGATGGGCGCCTTGTAAAGCTTGTCGAAGGACTTTACCATCCCACCGTGCAAAAGATGCCTTCCGACACGGTTGTGGTATCCGATATTGATGATACGCTCATGCACAGTTTCATTGCTCAAAAGTTGCGAAAACTTAAAACGCTGATGTTTACGAGAATGGAAAAACGGAAAGCAGTCGAGGATATGCAGTCGCTGGTTCGCAACCTGTGCGCTACGGGAAGTTGTCCCGTGTACCTTTCCAATAGCGAGCAAAATCTCTACCCGTTGATCTTCCGCTTTCTTTCCTATAACCAGTTTCCTACCGGTCCCATATTTCTCAAACACCTGCGCAGCATGTGGGATGTGATCAGGAATATCAAATTTCCGCTCAAGAATCAACACAAGCTGCAAACACTGCAGGAGTTGATGGAATTTTTTCCGACAAAAAAGTTCATCCTTGTGGGCGACAACACGCAACAAGATCTGCAGATATACATCGACACAGCGAAAAAATTCGGCAACAGGATCAAATGTATCGTCATTAGAAAAGTATTGGAACGCAATGACGAAAAAGTGATCGAGGAAGCGTTAAAAGAACTTCAGCCCCATGGCACCCAGATCCTATACGATGATTTGTTTCCCCGGGATCTGCGTCTATAGCTTTTATGTATGGTTAATGTCGATCCCGGTGTCACGCCAGATCACCGCGCAAAGTTTCGGAAACAAACGCAAGCCTGAGCCCTGGCATCAGCCGATCCATTTTTTAAAGGCGGCAGCTTTCTCCCGGCTAATGTCGATCTCGGTATTGAACGGCGGTTTTAGCTGAATGGTCAGTCCCTTGTGGGTTGTTTTGATCTTGCCGACCGATTGCACATGAATAATGAATTGTCTGTTTACGCGAAAAAAAATCTCCGGATTCAGAAGGCTTTCGAGCTCATCGAGGGTTTGATGTTCCGTAATGAATTTTTCGTTGGAGATGGTGTTCAGGTAGATCAATTCTTCTTTCTGAAAGAACGCAATTTCCTGCTGCGACACCGGGATGAGTGTATTCCGGTGCAAGGTCAGGAAACGCTCTTTGTATTTTTTGTGAGGCTGTTGATTCCAGCCTGACATCAGATGCCTAAGCTGTTCCGATAGGATATTTTCGCTCGTGAGGTTTTTATACTTTGCCAATGCTGCGGTGAGCTCTTTTCCATCGATCGGTTTCAGAAGGTAGTCGATGCTGTTGAGCTTGAAAGCTCTGATCGCATAGTCATCGTAGGCAGTTGTGAAGATGATGGGGCAACTCAGGCTGACGCTTTCATATATATCGAAGCTGATGCCGTCGGAGAGCTGAATGTCGGACAAGATCAGATCGGGTGCAGGATTGGACTGTAACCACGCTTTTGATGATTCGACACTGGTTAGGGTGGCGAGGAGCTCCAATGACGGTTCTATTTTCCTGATGAGCGCCTCGAGATCTTTCGCGACCAGGGGCTCGTCTTCGATAATTAGGATTTTCATTACCAATACTTTTTAAAACTCAAAGTTGGGGTTTTGCCAACCCATGGGAATATCGGCTTCATAGCTGCCGTCGGTATTTTTGATCCGCATCTCCAATCGTCCCTCTATGGTGAATCCGAGCGATTGGTAGAACCTGATGGCTTTAGCATTGCTTTCTTTCGTGATCAACTCTACACGTCCGATATCGGTGTGATGCAACGCAACTTCTTCCAAAAAAATGGTGAAGAGTGTTCGCCCTATTTTCTTCGATTGGTGGTCGGGATGAACTGCGATGGTGAGATCGGAAAGCACATGGTTAAACACCTGGATCCCCTTCCTGTATGCGTGAATTTCTCCGATGATCTGGCGGGTATCCTCGGGATGTTCAACAACGATGACGATTCCATCATTTATACTTTTCGTCAGGAAATCTCTAACGTATTCTTCCGTTACCTCTTCGCTGCGTCTGGCTATGCCACCGGACCTTTCCGCTACGGTCTTGTATAACGTGACGATCTTGTCCAGGTCGTCGATATCGGCAGTTCTGAGTTTCATTTTATAACAATGGTACTTTTACGAAAAATCTGTCCTGGGTCGGCTCCACCAGCACGGGGCGTTCGGTCAGGAATTTATATAGGGACTTCAGGTTCTCGAGTCCCTGCTTGTTCGAAGTCTCGACGTTGCGCTTCGGTTGAAGTGTGTTGCTGATGACGAGATAATCTCCGATGGTCGTTACTTCAACGATCAACGGTTTGTTTGAATCGATCACGTTGTGCTTGATCGCATTTTCGATGAGGATCTGCAAGGTCACTGGCACAATAGCCTGGTCTTTCGCTCCTTCCGGGATTCTAATGTTAATTTTCAATGCACCTTCGAATCTCGTTTCGAGCAGTTTTACATAATTCGAAATAAAGTCGAGCTCAGTCTGGAGCAGGACAAAATTCTTGTCTTTGTTCTGAAGCACATAACGGTAGACTTTCGAAAGTTGTTGCAAAAATTCGGAAGCGAGCTGCTGGTTCTGAAAGATCAAACTGTTCAGGGAGGTGAGGGCATTGAAAAGAAAATGCGGGTTAAGCTGATTCCTGAGATTATCGAATTGTACCTGTGATTTTTCCTTTTCCAATCGCTCGGCATAGATGATGGAATCTTTCCAGCGGTCAATAAAGTAAACCGTAAAAAAACCCAGATTTACTGCAGTTGGAATGAAAGTGTAGATGACCCATGTCGCTGCGATGAAAAGCTTGTCGAGTTTGATTGGCACCTGCGGTTCGCCGAATTTATAGATCAGGAATCTGACTGTTAACCCGACAAGGGCGCCGCAGAACAATTGGATAACGATCCGGCCGGTGAGGTTTCTCTCGAAGGGGTAAACTTTGTTGAGAAAAGTATTTATTCCCCGTAATGCTTCCCAGCAGACTGTCAACAGGATAAGCGAGGCCAGGGTGATGCCGACATGCTGGGCAGTAGAGAAGTCTTCAAAGCGCACCGCGCGGACGAGGAACGCCACGACGACCAGCAACAGGATGATAGCATAGGTTCTGAGGAAGCTCGTGGCGCTTTTGTATCCTAACATAATGCAATATCTAAAAAATCCTGTTATGTCAGCGATGGTTTCGGTCACTCACCTTATTACCGATGATCATTCCATCGCTCATCTCGACGATCCTGTCTGAGTTCGAAGCGAACTCTTCGTCGTGCGTCACTGCGATGATGGTCTGTCCGTAACGCGTCGTGAGCTCACGGAAAATATCGAACACGAGGTGGGTGTTGTATGAATCCAGGTTACCTGTGGGCTCGTCGCCCATGATGATGTCAGGGTCGTTGATGAGTGCCCGGGCGATGGCAACACGTTGCTGTTGTCCACCCGAAAGTTTTCCGGACATCTTGTGAGCATGTTCTTTCATGCCGAGCATGTTCAATTTTTCAAGACCCTTTGCCTCGATCTCGTCGCGACTGTGTTTTCCGAGTTTTAAAGCAGGGATCATGATGTTTTGAAGCGCGGTGAATTCCGGAAGCAAGTAATGGAATTGAAACACGAAGCCGATGTGTGCATTTCGGAATGCTGCGAGCTTATTCTGATGTTGTCCCGTAAGGCGTGTTCCCGCTATCTCCAGTTCGCCTTCATAAGCCGTGTCCATCGTCGAGAGGATATACATCAACGTGGATTTTCCGCAACCTGATTTTCCGACGAGCGACAGAAACTCCCCGCGATTCACGGACAGGTCGATATCTTTCAAGACCTTGAACTTTTCTGGTTCGTAAAAGTATTTGGTGATCTTATGTGTCTTTAAAACTTCCATAATTATTGGCCCCTCAGAATTTCAATGGGATCGATGTGAGCGGCTTTACGGGAGGGCATATAGCCAGCCAGCGCAGTTGTCGCCACTCCGAACACAATGCCGATCACATAATACTTTGGATCAAAATTCACAGGCAGGTGATCGAGGCTTATAAAGTCCCCGCCATTGAATGGCGCTTTCGATATCAAGACCGACAAGGCATAACCGATCATCAGTCCCATTACGCTTCCGAACAATCCTATCACCAATGATTGGATCATGAAGATCCGTTTGACATCCTTGCCCGCGAATCCCATGGCTTTCAAGATGGCGATGTCTTTCATCTTGTTGTGAATGGTCATGTTCAAAATGTTGTATATCCCGAAACCGGCAACGATCAGCAACGTGATGGATACGGAATAGGTAAGAATGTTCCTGATGATGTTGCCGGTGAGAAATGTGGCATTGGCGGTTTCCCAGTCTTCAGACTTGTAATGAAACACCTTCTGATAATCGGGAGCTATCTTGTTGGCCTCATGAAGATCCATCAGTTTGATGTTGATGTCCGTGATATAGAAATGATCCTGCTGCAGAATCGTCTGCACGGTCGACAGGTTTGCGTACGACCTTACGTTGTCGACGGCGCCCAATCCCATTTGAAAAATGCCGACAACTTTCAAGGTCATGGTGTAGCCTTGTGGTGTAGTGATCACAACCCGGTCTCCCGAACGTACATTCAGCTTTCTGGCAAGACCTCTTCCCATGATGATGCCATCGTGGTTCGCTTTCAGGTCTTCGATCCTGCCTTCCTTCATCTTTTCACGCAGGTTGAACAATTTGTTCTCCTCCATAATGTCGACGCCTAAAATTGTTCCATTCAACTGAACGGGGCCGTAATTGTAAAAAACCTGCGACGATATAGACGGTGCGACGCCCGTTACCCGGGGATCTCGCCGTATGATCTCTGCAATCTGGAATGCGTTGCGCAGTTTTGGTGTTTCATTCTTTGGTTTTTGATGATGGACTACATTGATGCCATCAGCATTCAACGCATCTATTATTGACGGCCTGCCCTCTGTTACGTCGTGGTAGATGTGTATGTCCGGAGATGACGTCATGGTCAGCTCCTCCGTGAAGTTGTTCAAACCTGTCATGAGACTCACCATTGCGATGAACATGCCAATGCCGAACGTCACGCCCAGCATGGCGATGATGGTCTGCTTTGGTTTGCTGATGAGGTGTGTCTTCGCTATTTCAAATGTCAATCCCATGATCGCTTACTTTCCGGTCATCACTATAAAATCTGTCGAGTCAAGGCCTTCCGTGATCTCCACTTCGTCCAGTGTCTCTACTCCTTTTGTTACTTTCACCTTCATTACCTCGTTTTCTTTTTGGATCAGGACCGAGTCACCTGGCAGCAACGCCGATTTTGGAATGACCAGCGCATTGTCTTTCTGCCTGATGTTGATGTTGGCTTCCAGAGCCAGGCCTGAGAACCAGGAAGGAAGTTTTTCCCTAAGCTCGGCATCTGCGCGTACGGATTGCTGCCGGCGGTCCACCATCGGATAGACTTTTGAAATACTCGCCCTGAAAACCTTACCGGGATAGGCATCGATCTTGACAAGCACTTCCTGACCGACTTTTAATCGTTGTATGTCAAGCTCATCGACGTTCAGCTGAAGGTAGTACGCATCTTTTCTCCCCGCAACGGCCACTACTTCGCCACGCCTTATCAACTCACCCTTATCTTTCGTTGTGGAGAATACCATTCCGTCGACCTCACTTCTCACCACGTAGCGTCCCCGCTCGTCAGCGGAAATGGCCAGATTGTTTTTGGCATTCTGGAGATCGAGGTAAAGCTGACTTTTTACTTTTTCATAACGACTCTTCTGAAGTTGATATTCTGACAACGAGTTTTCGTACAGCAATTTGATCCGGTCATGCTCAACTTTGGATGTCGCATTGCTGGCCAGCAGGTTCTGATACCTGACGAAGTTTGCAGAATCAAATCTCATTTTTGTCTCTGATGCATCCATGGCTGATCGCAGCTCCTTCAGCACCGGAGAGTTGTCGCGATAGTTTGAAACTGAGAGATCATACGTTTCGCGTGCAATTCTGCTGCGCGCGCTTTGCTGGTCAGACGCGATAATGTAGAGCGGTTCGTTCTTGCGGATCACGTCGCCGTCGCTGACAAGCTTTTCGGCTACGTAGCCTTCGACCTGTGCCGTGATCTCGTATTCATCCTTCGAAATGACAAACCCGGAAGCATACACGGCTTCGACCAGAGTTTTCGTCACGGGCTTCACGGCGTCTCCGTTCTTCGCGCAGCCGGCGAAGAAAACGAGTGTGAGAATGTATAGTTGCTTTTTCATTTGTCGCTTGTTGTCAATCTGTTCCTTGCTTCTACCATCCCTTCGTAGATCAGGAAATCTGAAAGGGATCTGAGATAGTTGTTTTGGGCCTGGATGAGATCCTGGTAGATCGTTACATACTGATCGATTGCATAGACACCTTCGGTGTACTTGACACCTGCGATGCGATAGTTCTCAAGGTTGAGGTTATATCGCTCGCGTGCGCTCGAAACAGTCTGAAACGCCAGTTGGTGATTAATGCTGAGCTCATGCAATTGACGTTCTGCTTCAGCCCGGCTGCCTTCTCTTTCTGTATCTGCAATCAATTTTTGATATCTCGACTGCCGGATGGCCGACTGCCTGTTGAATCCGGTAAACAGGTACCACTCCGCGCGCAATCCGACCACACCCACGTCGAACCATGGCTCGTTTGTCAATTCGGATACTTCATTGCTAAAGGATTGCCGGGTATACCTTGCGTACAGGGAAACTTCCGGAAGTACTTTTGACTGCTGCCTCAAGCTTTCCTGATACATCTGCTGAGCTTTTGCATTTGATAGGGCATAGGATGGTAAATCGGTTGGAGAGATTTCGAGGGCCAGGGGCCTGCCAGAAGCCGATGCAGTGATGGATTCTGCGATCACCAATGAATCCGTCAGCGGAGTCCCTAGTTGCACTTTGAGGGCATCGACGTTCTTTGTAAACCACGCCTTGCTTTCTTCATAGTTCTGTGAAGTTTCCAGATAAAGAGATCTCACACGATTCACGTCCAGAAGCTCGATGCTTCCGTTTTTATATCGTACGTCCGCTGCCTTGAGCAGGCTGTCACTTGCGGACACAAGTTCAGTGTTCATGGTGATCGCCTCCCTGGCGAGCAGACATAAATAATATTGCTGTACGACTTTTTCGGTTGCCAGAAGATCTTTGTGACGACGCTCGTGCGCTGAAAGGATACGGGCGTCTTTAGCTGCCGAGACATTTTTCCAATTCGATAAACTTAAGAGTGCAAGCGATGCTTCCAAGCCGACATTGGAAGAGTATCGTGTTCCAAACTGCACGCGTGCATATTCTCCCTCGGGTCCTCCGAGAACCTTCGCGGGCACGAGTTGAACGGGAAGACTGACGTTGTTGTCGAAACCGGCGAATGCCTTTACCTGCGGAAGAAGGGGAGACATTGCCATGGAGACCTTTTCAGCGTTAGACTGGTCTGTCAGTGCGCTTGCATGGAAAGCGGGACTATGTTGCTCCATAAGCTGCAACGCATCGTCAAGACTGTTGATCGTCACCTGCGAATAACTGCAGAAGGAGATGAATACGAGTAAGAGTATGCCTGACCGTTTCATAATGAGCTGTTGACCAAATGTAAACAGACATTTCCCAGGTATATATTAAAAAAAACCCGAGGTATATGAAAAGGCGCTTAAGCTGTGGCTATCGGACGTTAAAGAAAAAGGTCCCCGGAGGGACCTTTTTTTAAATATTCGGCTGAGGCGTAGTTCTCAAATAGGGCTTGATACGTTTGTGGCCTTTGGGGAACTTGCCCGGAATATCTTCGTCCTTTACGGCGGTGGTGATGATGACGTCTTCGCCATGCTTCCAGTCCGCTGGCGTTGCGACGCTATAATTCGCTGTAAGCTGCAGGCTGTCAAGCACGCGCAGGATCTCGTGGAAATTCCTACCGGTCGATGCCGGGTATGTGATTGTCAGTTTCACCTTTTTATCCGGTCCGATAATGAAGACCGATCTGACGGTGAATTTATCGGTCACATTGGGGTGAACCATTCCGTACAGGTTGGATATTTTGAAATCCGGGTCGGCGATGAGGGGGTAATCAACCTTCGTATTTTGAGTTTCATTGATATCGGGAATCCATTTGCGATGGGCGTCGAGCGGGTCGGCGCTGATCGCGATGACTTTGGTATTTCTTTTCTCGAATTCAGGTCTCAGCTTGGCTACAGATCCGAGCTCGGTCGTACAGACCGGTGTAAAATCGGCAGGATGCGAAAACAAAATGCCCCAGCTGTTCCCCAGCCATTCGTGAAAACGTATGGTGCCTTCGGTGGTTTCGGCGGTAAAATCGGGAGCAATGTCCCCTAATCTTAATGACATAATATTATTGTTAAGTTGAACAATTGATTGGGTTTACCCCAAAACCGGCAACCGATCTCAGGCTGCCTGACGGGGCTAATTTACCAATGTATACTAAATTAATAGGTATTAAACGGGGAATATTTTATTTCCGTTTCTTCATTTTCAATTTTGACTCTTTTTTAATGAGATCCTGGAGTGTGTTGGCCTTCAGCATCTCTACGGTGGCATTTCTCACCTGAAGGAACGCGTCGCGGACGCTACAGGTCTCCTCATCTTCGCATTCGGCGCAGGGTTCGTAGAATTTATAGGTCGCACAAGGCACCGCTGCAATAGCCCCATCGAAGAGTCGTACTACTTCGGCCAGGTTGACTTCCGTTGTTTCCCGGCGAAGAAAATAACCGCCTCCTTTTCCCTGTTTGCTGCCGAGAATTCCCGCACGCTTGAGATCGAGCAGGATCGCCTCCAGAAATTTTTTCGGGATGTTACAAGCCTCGGATACATCCTTGATCAGGAACTTCTCCTCGGGCTGCTTTCCCATGTGGACAAGGGCGTGAATGGCGTATTTACATTTCTTGGACAGCATATGAAGAGTCCAATTTAGATTTTGTTTTTCACATATCAACAATGAAATCCTTTCCGGTTATCCATTAAATTGAAGGCTTCAACTAACCCTGATGAACTTTTCCCTGATAATGCTCGTAGGCGCTGGTGGTTTTCTCGGCACGATCGCCAGATTCCTGGCCGTTCAGTTCGTGGACTCACGCGTAGGTACAAATTTTCCACTGGCAACACTGGTCGTGAATCTGACGGGTTGCTTTCTGATCGGATTGATCTATGGTCTGAGCTCCAATGGACAGATGGTCAGTCGCAACTGGAAGTTCTTCCTCACCACCGGATTCTGCGGCGGATATACAACGTTCTCCGCCTTTGCGCTTGAAAATTTTGTGTTGATGGAGCAAAAAATGATCTCTTCGTCACTTCTCTATATCGTGATAAGCGTCGCGGGAGGAATAGTTGCGACCTTAACGGGAATTTTCATAGGAAGAGCGATCAACCCGTGATCACGTGATCTGATTCCTGAGAAAACCTTCGATGGTGTTGCAGGGTACGAAGAATGGTTTCGAGTCGATGGAGATCAGTAAATTCTGACCGGATACCTGGTAGGATCCCCGGATAGCGCTCCCGAATACGCTCACTTCAAAAGCACCTGAGTTTTCGTTGCCTTTAAACGCTCCGCCCTGGTTTTGCACGGCGGACCTTGCCCTTCCCAATACGTCTGCCGGAGCACCGCTGAAGGGAATTGAAAAACTGCACGACATATATCTTCCGTTAGTGATCGTAATAAATGTAAAAGTATGCCAACGGCTGTAACGGAACAATTGTCGCTTCAACCGCTTTGCATTGTTTAGCGGTGCCGATGAGTGTAGAAATTCCTCAACCTTCCGGTCAAACGGCAACCTGAAACGGGAATAATCTTTTTCTGTTGCTTCAGGTATGATCCGTCTTTTACCGTTACTGATTTTCTCCTGTATTCTTTTTGAAGCAGCTGCCGGGGGATCTTTCCTTCAAACTACAAATGAACGACCTGTCATTACCGGTCAAATGCCCCTCACAACGTACGAAGAGCAATCCTTCACCATTGGCCTATCTGATGTTACCGTGAGCGATCCGGACAATGTTTATCCGGACGACTTTCTGCTTACCGTAAAATCCGGCGACAACTATTCGGTGAGCGGAACAGCTATCAGCCCCGCACCCGAATACAGCGGAACGTTAACCGTTCCCGTTTCGGTAAACGATGGGATCAACGAGAGCGATGATTTTCCACTGAGTGTTTCCGTCACGGCAGTAAACGATCCGCCCGTTATCACAGGCCAGTCGCCGTTGTCGATAGGCGAGGAGCAGCCCCTCACGATTTCTTTAAATGATCTTACGGTTAGCGATCCGGATAATGTATATCCCACAGATTTTACCTTGCTGGTGTCGGAGGGTATTAATTATTCCCTTTCAGGCAACACGATCACGCCGGCACCTGATTTCAACGGGATCCTGGGAGTCGCCTTGCAAGTAAGTGATGGTACGAACTGGAGCGCAGTATTCAATTTGCAGGTTGACGTGACAGCCGTAAACGACCCGCCCGTGATCAACGGTCAGACCAGTACACTTTCCATTTCAGAAAATCAAAGTCAGGAATTATCGCTTGGCCATCTCCTGGTTGCAGATCCGGACAATAGTTATCCGGATGGTTTTTCGTTAACAATCTATTCCGGGGAGAACTATACGGTTTCCGGCAATACGGTGACTCCAATAGCAAATTACAGCGGAACGTTATCAGTGCCGGTCTCGGTAAACGATGGCTTTTCCTCCAGTAATATTTTTAATGTATCTATTTCCGTTTCCAGCGTGAACGATCCGCCGGTGATCACCGGACAAGCCACGCTTTCAACCAATGAAGAGTCGCCGCTCACCATTCAATTGACAGACCTGGTCGTTTCGGATAACGATAGTGCCTATCCCGCGGACTTTACCCTTCAGGTTGGCAGTGGAGAAAACTATTCGGTTGCCGGAACGACTATAACTCCGGTAGCAGAGTTTAATGGAATATTGAGCGTGCCGGTTACGGTTAACGATGGCGCTTCTACGAGTCCTGTTTTTAATTTACAGGTTAGTGTACAGGCCGTCAACGATGCGCCTGTGATCACCGATCAATCTCCACTTACCATCGCAGAAGATCAACCTTTTGTTTTTGATCTCGCATACCTGACCGTGAGTGATCCCGACAATACGTATCCAAATGACTTTGCGCTCAACATTTCTTCGGGGACGAACTATACTGTAAATGGCAACACGATCACGCCCGAGACGGATTTCACCGGGACGCTTAGCGTACCCGTTTCGGTCAGTGATGGAGTCAGCATCAGCAACACCTTCAACGTTCAGATCACGGTAACGCCTTCTGATGACGCTCCGGTGATCACGGCCCAACAGCTTGTGCAGGTCAATGAAGACGAAAGCATTACCATCACGCTTAGCCATCTCGTTGTATCGGACCCGGACAACCCCGGTCTCGAGGGTTTGACGATCACGCTGCAACCCGGAACAAATTACACGATCTCGGGCACAACAGTCGTCCCTTCGCCGAATTTCTACGGTGTCCTCTCGGTGCCTGTAACAGTTTCAGATGGCGCATCGTCCAGCAACCCTTTCCCACTCCAGGTCGATGTGCTTCCGGTAAACGACAAACCCGTGATCACCGCTCAAGCTGTTCTAACAACATATAGGAACGAAGAAATAGTGATTGGTTTTGAGGACCTCATCGTGGAAGACATAGATAATCAATATCCGAATGGGTTTTCACTGACACTATATCCTGGATCTTACTATTCAAATTTTGGCAACACGGTACTTCCGGTAAGTGGCTATGTTGGCACCCTGCATGTTCCGGTTTCGGTGAATGATGGCGTCGCGGAGAGCGATCAGTTCGTATTGCAGATTGGTGTGGTGCCACCGCCGAACGTCGCTCCGGTCATACGATCGCAAGTGAGACTGACAACATATGAGCAAACGCCCATAACCATACAGTTGTCTCATCTGATCGTTGATGACCCGGATAATATTTTTCCTGACGATTTTACCCTTTATCTCGCGGAAGGATCGAATTATTCTCTCTCAGGAAGCACGGTCACGCCGGCGCAAAATTTTTCCGGTGTGCTCACCATCCCGGTCAGGGTGAAGGATAAAGAGGCATTTAGTCCAACCTTCAGTCTCAAAGTAGAAGTTTTGCCAGTGGCGGATGTGCCGCTGATCACAAGCCAGAATTATCTGACCGTAGCGGAAGACGATTCGCTGACGTTATCATTCGATGATCTAGTCGTGATCGATCCGGACGACAACTATCCTGTCGGTTTCACAATGGCGGTTTTGCCGGGCGAAAATTATTCAGTCTCCGGAATGATGATAAAGCCCGCCGCCAATTATAGTGGTTACATAAATGTTCCAGTCACCGTGAATGACGGCGAGAACACCAGCGAGCCGTATCAGCTAACCATCCTCGTTGAAGAAGTAAATGATGTCCCCGTGATCACGGACGGTGAGAATGGCATTCAATATTTTGGATTGGGAAATGGACCATTGTCTATTTTCGATACTTCCGTGATCACGGATGCCGATACGGATTCATTGATGTATGGCGAAGTGTCCATAGCCGAGAATTTTGAGCCAGGTCTCGATTCCCTTCTGTTTCCGGCTTCGCAGTCGATCACTGGTGTTTTTGATCCGGAAGAGGGTATTCTTGTGTTTTTCGGGAAAGCTTCGGTAGCGGATTATCAGTCGTTCGTTCGCGGCATCTCTTATCTATATGATGGTGCGGGGAAGCCAGCGGTGAAGACCCGAGGTATTACGTTAAAGGTTAATGACGGGTCAGCGTCCAGCAATG
>CBHTUB010000057.1:0-18282 GCA_966095595.1 uncultured Chryseosolibacter sp.
AACGTTTCTGAGTGGTGTCTCGATGACTTCAACCCGGCATCTGTACCGACAGTGTGGGACTTGAACCCTCAATATATAGATGAGCGTACCAATCCAGAGAGCAGCAGGTATAATCCAAGAGTTCCTCCCAAGAAAGTGATCAGGGGCGGATCATGGAAAGATGTTGCTTACTACCTGGAAACCGGAACACGTACTTTCGAATTCAAGGACTCCACCAGGGCATATAGCGGTTTCCGATGTGCGCTGACACACCTTGGACGTTCATCCGGACAGGAATTCTAAATATATTATATAGTGTAATTATTTGTTTTAAAGTATAGAACTTAAACCTTACTAAAATGAGCAAGAAAAAAGGCGGATTCACAGAGCTTATTTACAAGACCATAATGCCGAAGGTGTATGGTATTGGTGCGGCGGTTGTTATTATCGGTGCGTTGTTTAAGATCCTTCACCTTCAGGGTGCGGATCAGATGTTGATGATTGGACTATCGGTAGAGGCGGGGATATTTTTTCTTAGCGCGTTTGAACCACCTCATGCTGAAGTGGATTGGTCAAAGGTTTATCCTGAATTGGCAGAAGAATATGAAGCGCCGGCTGCTGCTCCAAGAATCAGCAACAAGCCTGGCGTATCACTTACGCAACAGTTAGATGTTTCTTTGGAAAAGGCTAAGATCGGTCCTGAATTGCTCGACAGTCTTGGAAAAGGTTTAAATAATCTTGCTGAATCTGCGAAGAAGATGTCTAACCTCTCTGACGCTGCAGTTGCCACTAACGACTACGCGAAGAATGTACAAACTGCATCCAAGTCTCTTTCTGAAATGAATAAGTCTTATGATGTAGCCATCAAGGCTGTATCTTCAATGGCTGATGCGTCTAAAGATGCAGGCGAATACCACAATCAGGTTCAGAAGGTTACAAAGAATCTTGCTGCCCTGAACTCTGTATATGAAATGGAGCTGAAGGATGCTGATACTCACGTTAAGAATATGAACAAGTTCTACGAAAGCCTTACTGGTGCTATGCAAGGTCTTTCGAAAGTTGGTGAGAACACGACTAAGTTCACCAGCGAACTTGGTAAGCTTTCAGATAATCTGGCTGCGTTGAACAACGTATACGGCAGCATGCTAACCGCTATGAGAGGTAGTGGCAAATAATTGATTTCTTTATAAACGAAATATTCCAATAATTAAAGAATATGGCAGGCGGTAAGGAAACCCCCAGACAAAAGATGATCGGTATGATGTACCTGGTACTCACCGCTCTTTTGGCGCTGCAGGTTAGCAACGCGGTTCTGGAGAAGTTTGCGATTATCGAGTCGACTCTTTCTGAGTTGCTCGTTGATCAGGGTGTTCAGAACTCCCAGATCTTAAAGACCATTGTTGAAGAAGCCGGAAAGAACCAGAAACCTCAGGTTGTGCGCGCGCGGGACAATGCTCAAAAGGTTCGGGATCTGACAGTTAAGACGATCAAGCAGCTTGACGAATTGAAAAAGACTTTCATGGCGATGTCAGGATCTGACAAGATCGATGAGAAGATCATCAACGACCACAGCTCAAAGGTAGCTACGTTTATGATGTCTGGTCCTGAAGGAAAGAACTTCGAAAAACTTTTGAACGACTATGTAACACAACTTCGTTCGTTGGCAGACATGAGTGAGAAGGATTTTCCAATTCTTGCAAAACGTCCTATTGATCACGAGATTTTCAAGGAAGACGAAAAGCATGCTAACAAGGACTTCTTGACCTTTACGTTCGAAAATACTCCGGTTATCGCAGCTCTTGCATCTGTGACCCAGATGGAGACTGAGATCCTCGAGTATGAAACAAAGGCTCTTGACAAGCTGAGAGTTGACGCGGGTGCTGGTCAGGTGAAGTTCGATAACATGGTGCCGATGGTGAGACCTAAATCTTCTATCGTTGCAGCAGGTGCGACTTACGAAGCAGACATGTTTATCACTGCATCATCATCATCATTCGTTCCTGAATTTTATCGTGACGGAGCGAAACTCGAGCTTTTTGACGATCCATCAGGTGTAAAAATGGGTAAAGTGAAGTTCACGGCTTCTGGCGGCGGATATGATGCCAATGGTCTGGCCAAGAAAACTTTCAAGGCTGAGATTAAGCTCCCTGATACAACACTGACTCAATCAATTGAGTACTTCGTTGCTCAGCCAGTTATCAAGGTTACTACAGGTAATGCTCCAACGCTTTACATGAACTGTGGTAATACGGTTAATATCGAAGTGCCCGCTTTGGGAACAAACTACAACCCTTCTTTCAGCTGCTCTGGAGCTGAGATCCGTAAGGGTGACAAGCCTGGAAAAGTAACGATCATCCCTTCGCAGCGTAAAATTTCCGTTAACGTTAGCAATGGCGGAACCGCTATCGGTGCACAGCCATTCGACGTGAAAAATATTCCTGAACCACGTTTCGTAGCGTACATCGGTAACTCACCGGTAGATTTGCGTCAGGGTATCAAGCCGAACCAGGTGAAGAGCTTGCGTATCGTGGTGGAGCCAGATGACAACTTCAAGGAAGAAGTTCCGAAAGACGCTCGTTACAATATCAAGAGCATGCAGGTTACAATGGGTAGCGGTTCTGTAGCAAAAGCTCAGCAGAACGCCACCAATGGTAGCCCTGACCTCGGCGCATGGGCTGCACAAGCTAAACCTGGCGACAGAATTGTGTTTATCGTGCGTGATGCTGTTAGAAAGACATTCACTGACAGCGAGGAAAAAGTTAATATCAAGGGATCAAACGGTGTGATCTTCGTTCCTATTCAATAAAAAAAAAGATATGCTGAGAAGGTATTTAAGTGTTTTCTTCCTTACTGGAATTTCATTCGCAGGCTTTGCTCAGGCAGAGGTTGAGTCGGCTGAGGTCGAATCAGCTTATAGGTCTGAGATGGAAGAACAGTATAATCCAAATTCCCTCGACCCGATCGCTAATTACGAGCATCACTACAAAGTGCGGGTTTGGAGAAACATGGATCTTGCTGAAAAACAGAACAAGGGATTCTTTGCAAAAAATGGTGAGCTGTCGAAGCTTATCATGGATGCGGTTTTATCCGGCGAGATAACAGACATCTATGCAAACGACTCTTTGACTACAAAAATCAGCAAGGAGGATTTCGTAAAGAACCTTCAGCAGGAAGAAGCCGTGCAGTATACTATATGGGCACCTGCGAATGATTTCTACACCGACGATATCGTCACTTACAATGGCAAAAACTATCGCGCCCTTCGTGATAGCAAGGGAGCGAACCCTGAGACTTCGCCTGACGACTGGGCGGCAACTTCAGAAGGTAAGGCTTCTAATTTCTTGCCAAGTGATGTGAGCCTTCTTCAGATCGTTGAAGATGTGATCTTCGACAGGAGAAGATCACGCCTGTACTACGATATTCAGGCGATCCAATTGTCAGTTCCCGGTGCCAAGACAAAGAGTAGCTTCGATCAGGCTCTCGGATGGTTCAAGTACAAAGACCTCGAAAAGGTCTTCCGTGCTCACCCCAAGAAAGCCGTATGGTTCAACAGACAGAACACTGCACAGAACAAGAATTTTGCTGATGCCTTCCTGTTAAGGTTGTTCCACGGTGTGATCTTCAAGATCGAAAATCCGGAGGACGAATCGATCTTCGAACAGTATGCCGGATCACCACGCCGCGAGGCAGTGTGGGCTACCGATTGGGCAGAGCATATGCTGATGGAAAAGGAACATAACCTTTGGGAGTTCTAATACTTGAAATGATAATTTAGAAAGGGAGACTTCGGTCTCCTTTTTTATTTTAACGCCTTGACGATCTCTGCCTTATGCCGGCCGATCAATTGTTCCAATTCCTCTATGGAGGCTTCCTTGATTTTCTTGACAGACTTGAAATGGCTCAGGAGCTTGTCTGTAGTTTGTTTTCCGATGCCCTTCAGCTCTTCGATCTCCGTTTTAATGGTTGCCTTGCTTCTCTTTTGTCTGTGAAATGTTATGGCGAATCTATGTGCTTCGTCTCGCACCTGTTGGAGCAACATGAGCCCCGGTGATTTTTTGTTGATGTGCAACGGAAAAGGATCTTCCGGATAATAGATCTCCTCCAGTTTTTTAGCGATCCCGGCAATGGGAATTTTACCGTAAAGGTTCAGTTCTTTCAAAGCCTCGCATGCACTGCTCAATTGCCCTTTTCCACCATCCACGAGAATGAGATCAGGAAGTGGTCCGGCTTCTTCCATGATCCTTTTATATCGGCGGCCGACAATCTCCTTCATCGACGCGAAGTCGTTGGGACCCTCGACAGTTTTGATGTTGAAGTGCCTGTAATTTTTTTTATCGGGTTTGCCATTTTCAAACCTCACCATCGAAGCCACCGGAGTCGTTCCCTGGAAATTTGAGTTGTCGAAACACTCGATCACGATCGGGAGACTCTTTAGCTGTAGATCTTTTTGAAGTATCGAAAGCACTTCCATCTGTTTTGATTTCTTCCCCTCACGAAGTATTTCCTTGTCCTTTTTTAATTCGAGGCCGTTCTTCAGGGAAAGCATAACGAGTTTTTTCTTGTCGCCGATCTTCGGTACAATATTCTCTACTTCTTCGTCCAGTGTGACGATGGGAATGTTGCTCAGGATCTCCGTGTTTTCGCCAAGCGACATTTCCTCGGCGGCGAAGCTCAGGAGGTCTTCATCGGTGTCTTCCGGTTTCTTTTTTACTTCTATCGTTTTTGAATAGACGATCGCGCCCTCTTTAATATGCATGTAGTTGATATAGGCATATTGTTCCGTCGGCGTGATCGTGATGACGTCGATGTTGGTGATGGCTCTATTGACAACAAGCGATTTTGTCTGGAAACGCTCCAGGGTGTCCAGTTTCTCCTTGATGCGTTGCGCTTTTTCGAACTGCATGGAAGCGGCAGCTTCGCTCATTTGTCGTTTGAAGTGCTGGTAAACCACGTTCACGTTTCCCTTGAGAATGTTTCGCGCTTCATCAATTTCTTCCCGGTATTGCTCTTCGGACTGCGCGCCGATGCATGGGGCTTTGCAGTTTCCGATGTGGTATTCCAGACAAACCTTGAACTTTTGCTGGTCGATATTCTGCTGGCTGAGCAACAGGCTGCACGTGCGGATGGAGTAGAGCTTATGGATCAGGTCAAGCACGTTTTTCATCGCCACAACACTTGAATAGGGTCCGAAGTATTCTCCCTGTTCGGGGATATATTTTCGGGTGTAAATGATCCGCGGAAACCGTTCTTTCAGAATGCAGATGTAGGGAAATGTTTTGTCATCCTTCAGCAGGATGTTGTATTTGGGCTGATGTTGCTTGATGAAATTATTCTCGAGCAGTAACGCGTCGAACTCGGTATCCGCGATCGTGTATTCGATGTTGGCGATCTCTGAAACAAGCCGGAGCGTTTTCCGGTTTACACCCGCATTTTTGTTGAAGTAACTGCTGACTCGTTTTTTGATGTTCTTGGCCTTGCCGATGTATATCAGCTCACTGACGTCGTTATAAAAACGGTAGACGCCGGGTTGGTCTGGTAAACGTGAAATAGCCTCCTTCAATGCGGCCATAGATGTAACTTTAATTTACATCGTCCAGAGTCATTTCCTCATCGGCCTTGAATTCCTCGATGTTCTGGTAAGTTGAGTCTGTCGATGGATATTGAGAACAATCCAGGACCATATCTAGTTTCGAAGGACGTTTGAATTGCCCCTTGGGAAAACCGACCTCTGGATGCTCATAAACCTTTACCATAAATTTGTCCCAGATAGGTCGTGCAGTTTTTGATCCCGCTCCGAAGTCCCACGTAGGAAATCTAATGGCCCGCTCATCGCCACCCACCCAGACGCCGGCGACAAGATTGTGTGTGATGCCTATGTACCAACCGTCTGAAGCGTTGTCCGTTGTTCCCGTTTTTCCGCCCAGCTCATTTCCTTCCTTCAGGAAGCGGCTAAGGCCCAGCGACGTTCCGCCGGATTCCTGCACACCCCCCTCGAGCATGTAAACCATTTTGTAGGCTGTCTGTTCGTCGATGGCTTCCTTTGTTTTTGGAATAAAGTTTTCGATTACGTTGCCATTCTTGTCTTCAATACGCGTGATAAAGTACGGCTCCGTATAAATCCCCTTGTTCACGAAAGTACAGTAAGCTGCTACCATTTCGTAAAGTGTAACGTCACTGGTTCCCAATGCCAGGGAGTACACCGGATCCAGCGGGCTTTTTATTCCCAGCTTCCTGGCGAACTCGACAACATTTTGTGGTTTTACGCGGTCGATCATTTGTGCAGTGATCGAGTTTACCGACCGTGCCAATGCCTGTCTGAGGTTCATCTTTTCACCGGTTCCCTTTGGAGGTCCTGATGCATTATCCGGGTTCCAGGTAGTGCCGGATACTTTGATTGACGGGGAGATATCATACAATTCGAAGCAGGGTGAATAACCGTCTTCGATCGCCTTGCCATAAACGAATGGTTTGAACGTTGAGCCGGGCTGACGGGTACCTTGTCGAACGTGGTCGTACTTGAAATATTTGTGGTTGATACCACCGACCCATGCCTTGATCGCGCCGGTCTCCGGATTCATGGCCATCATACCCGATTGAAGAAATCTATAGAAGTAGGCCAGCGAGTCCATGGAGCTGAATAGGGTGTCGCGTTCGCCTTTCCAGCTAAAGACACGCATCGGCTTTTTCATATTCAGCACGATCTGGATCGAGTCAGATCCTTCGCCGTAGCGTTCCACCAGGTTTCTATACGTTTCTGTTCTCTTGATGCGATTTTGAAGGAAGCCTTTGATTTCCCCGCCGCTTCGTTCATCTGTCCACGGATTGCGGTTCCGTGCTTTCCATTGTGTGTCGAAATCCTTCTGAAGTTTGGCCATGTGGGCATGCATGGCCTCTTCTGCAAATCGCTGCATGCGACTATCGATAGTAGTATAGATTTTCAATCCCGATTCCCAGAGGTCATAGCCGTGTTCTTTACACCATGCCATGAGATCAGTTGTCAGCACTCTTCTGAAATAAGTTGCCAGGCCCTCGTTCTGATTCTGGACAGCATACTTCAAGGTGATCGGTAATGCCCGGAGCGAGTCATACGCTTCTTTTGTCTTGATGTATTTGTGCGTATAAAGCTTCGCAAGGACCTGGTTTCTTTTGTTCAGTGAGTTCTCCGGATTGAGAACCGGGTTGAACTTTGTAATACCCTGCAGCATGCCGACGAGCACGGCGGACTCCTGAATGTTCAGGCTGTCCGGTGTTTTGTCGAAATAGGTCTCTGCTGCTACTTTGATACCATAGGCATTACTTCCGAACGAAGTTGTATTCAGATACATCGCGATGATCTCTTCTTTCGTGAAATTTTTTTCGAGGTTTACGGAAATGATCCACTCCTTGGTTTTTTGGATGATACGTTTTGGCGTTCGTCCCAACCTTGCAAGCGACCCGTCAAGGTTCAGCTCTTCATTCTGGGTGTAAAGGTTTTTCGCCAGCTGTTGTGTAATGGTGCTTCCGCCGCCCTCTGGATGTAAAGTGACTAACCCCCAGAATACACGCATGTATGCCCAGAAGTCCATTCCGGAATGTTCGTAGAATCGATGATCTTCAGAGAGCAGGAGTGTATTGACAAGTGCGGGCGACAGCTGGTCGTAGGAGACCTGGCTTCTGTTGTAACGGAAGTAGCGGCCAAGCGAAACACCATCGGCCGATATCAACTCGGAAGACAGGTCATTCTCGGGGTTTTCAATTGCCCTGAGACTCGGCATACCACCGAACAAGCCGAACAAGTCGATATTGACGGAAAAAATATAAAGCGGAATTCCGATCACCAGGGCCAGAAAAAAGATCCAGATACCCTTAATTATTTTGGTGAACCAGGGTTTACCGGTGGTAAGCACGCTATTGATCGTTTTTGCTCGGGTAGTTTTTTTCGAAGAATTCGAGGTACTCATCAAGGCCTTTGGTTCGGTAGAAGATGTCGAAGTTGTCTTTGGTAATGACAAAGTTATCGAATTTCTGGTTTCGGAATTCGCTAATCGAACGAACGTTTTGGCTAAATGTCCGATAATATTCGATGGCGGTGCTTACGTTCGGTAAGTCGCTGACAAAGGCGAGGGAATATTCGTCGTTGAAGTTCAGGTTGGTGATGTTGAGTTTCAAATCGTCGAAGTGTCCCGAGTTGAAGTATGCGAGGGCCGAGGTGATCATTTCATCCAGCTTATCCGCCCGCTTGTAAAGCAGTACGAAATAATGGGTCTCGTTGAACGACCTGATATATTGGATCCCTTTTTTCTTTTCCTGTACTTCCTGAAAATTATGTGAGCTCGCCAGCAGTTTTTTTGCGTATTCAGCTGGTTGGGTGTCGGGATAGGTCTTGATGAAATGATCGAGTTCGTATTGGTATTTCGAAATATCTTCTGTTTCGCCGATGATCAGCACGCGTAGCAACTGTAGCGATGGTGTGAACGAAGTTTCTCCTTCGGTCGATGCAATCCGGATGACAGAATCGGCGGCGTGATAATTGCCGTTCTCGAAAAACGAATAAGCGATCTTATATGCCACCTTCTGGCGTTCGGCGGCCTGGCTCGACTCCTGCAGGTAATCCGGGTTGATGAGGATCCTGGCAAACGTAGAATTCGGGTGTTTTGACTTCAACAGTGACGCATAACGCTCTGCTGCGGCTGGATTACTTTCCTTGTTGATAAGATAAAGCGTGTAAAGTACTTCGGGCTCGAATTCAGAATCAGGAAAACGTTCCAATAACTTTTCGTAGGTCGTAATGGCGTTTTCATTCTCCTGCAGCTTGAAGTGGTAGATACCGCCAAGGTTGAAATACGCTTCCTCTATTTTTGCAAGAGCTTCTTTTTTTGCCTCTGGCGTCCGCGGAATTTGCTGATCCAGTTTTTTGTACTCGGCCTCGACGGGATCGATAGCAGGAGCCTCTCCTTCAGGCTTCTTTTCATTTGCGGCCTGATTTTCGGCCTCCTCAACCGTTGTTTTTGCTGTCGTGATATTCTGACGCTGCGATCGTCTCCAGTTGTCTGCGAGCTGGATATTTCCCCATATCCGTACAAACTCCGTCTGGCCCACGGCCATTGCAGAGAGATTGCTGAAATACCAGTCTTTGGTATCGGTGTTTATCGGCGTTCCATCGTCACCCGATCCGAACAGCGCGCTGTTGTCGTTGGCATCTATCGAGATCCTGTTGGATTTCTTTTTCAGTTGCGCAGCCTTGAGCGCTTCTTCTTGCTGACGTTTTTCGACAAGCTCTTTTACCTGACTGCGAATGACCGCGGTATCCATTTCCGATAATGCAAGTAAGCTATCCTGCCACTCGATTGTCTTGAGTTGTTTAACGAACTCGTTCAACACTTCCTGTCTCGTCTTGATCCGATCGTAATTTTCGTAATCGGACGGGAGTGACGTGATCGCGCTGTCGTAATAGGCCTGCGCCAGTTCGTAGTCCTTCAAAGTGTCATAATAGATCTCTCCGAGTCTGAGAAACGCTTCACCATCGATCCTTTGGTTGCGACCCTCCCGTACGGATTTTTTGAAATTATCGATCGCGGGGTCGATGTTCTTGTGCTTCAATTCAAAGACACCCATTTCGTAATAGATCTTGTCCTTGAATTCCTTATTCTTGAGGTCTTTCAGAAGCTTGTTGAAAGATTTGCGTGCAGCAATGATGTCCTTGCTCCTCGATATGTCCGTTACTTGTGCCATGTACAATCGCGCATAGAAGTCGACTTCATACTCGGGATTGGTAGATATGCTTTTTTTATAGTAGCTGTACGCCTCCGCCTCGAATCCCAGTTTCTGGTAGACTTGTCCTATAATGAAATAGATCCTTCCCCTGTGGTCGGACTTTTTCAGATATGGACTCGCCTGGGTAAGGTTTCGCACCATGTTGTCGTAATCCTCGTGCAGCTGGTAGTAGTATGCTTTTTCAAGCGCAAGCTTTTTCGCGTTCACTTTGCTGAGCGGCTGCTTGTCGAGATGGTCAATGGCCGCTTTGGCGTTGTTGAACTCATTGTGGTCGATATAGGTTCGGATCAACTCTATAATCGCGAGGTGCTTGGTGTCCAGATCCTTGCTGATCTTGTTGGTGTATTTGAAGCTCTGAACGGCGTTTGCCCAGTCGAGGCTGTAGTGACGTGCCCTTCCAACAAGTATGTATGCATCATCGACCCATTTGCTGTTGGGGTGCCGTTGAATGGCTATCGAGGCCATCTTCACGGCTTCCTGGATCTCCTTGTCATAGCCATTTGCCAATGCGGTGTCGATAGAGGGAAATAACATCAGGATCCTGTTGTAGTCATCCACCTGCGCATCGCGGATGGTCTTTTCGATCTTCTTCAGTTCCTCCCTGGCGTAGAAGTAACCATTATAGTGTGCTGTCGTATTATGGAAAGCCCTACTGGTCCACGTGTGCTTCTGCGCGGAGCAAGCGGCTAAAAGGGCGGGCAGTAAGAGGAAATAAAACGTCCGGATTCTCAACTAACAGCGATTAATGTTTACAAAACGCAAAAAACTTATTTTCAATATTTTAATAACCCAGAATATCTAATTTTGTACAAAAAAAGGGAATATTTTCAAAAAGCTCAGTTGACGTTGATGGAATCTTTTAGGATGCCGTTGTCAATAGCCATATAATTCACAGGCAGATCTCATGAGACCAAAAAAAACACTATCGAGCTGGTTAACCACCCGCTATCAGCTGATCATCAGAAATGAGGAAAACTTCGCTGAGAAGACAAGTGTTGCGTTCACGTATTCAAAGATCATCCTTTTCTCGGTCATTTTATTTTCAGTTGTATTTCTGATTAGCCTTTTCCTTGTTGAAACGGTTCTCGAAAAATGGTTCGACCCGAAATATGAGCAGATGGTTCTCAATCAACAGCTTTATGGCCTGGCCCTCAAGGTCGATTCACTTGCCGAAGAAGTGGAGCGAAAAGACCAATTCATCGCCAATTTTCAGAGAGTACTCAGCGGGGATACAACGGATTTCAACGATCCTGCACAAAGCATCAATGCCGATGCACAGTCTGCTGCAAAGCCTGCGAGCCTGAACATTCACCCTTCAGACTCTGCCTTCAGAAAAAATTTCGAGCAATCCGATCTATCGCTCATCACGCTGACCAGCCTCAAGAGAAGGGCGCTGGAAGAAATCTTTTTCTTTTCGCCATTGTCGGGATTTGTATCCGATAAATACGATGTCAAGAAGGGTCATTTTGGCGTTGATGTGGTGTCGAAAACAAATGAGCCTGTGAAGAGCATTGCCGATGGTACGGTGGTATTCTCGTCGTGGACGCAGGATGCGGGTTATGTCCTGATGATACAACATAGCGGCAACATCATCTCGGTATATAAGCACAATGCTGAACTTTATAAAAAAGTTGGTACTTTTGTAAATGCCGGAGAGATAATTTCCCTTGTGGGGAACAGCGGAGAGATGACCAATGGTCCGCATTTGCATTTCGAATTGTGGTACAACGGTAACTCCATGAACCCAGAAGAATTTGTCACTTTTTAAACTATACCCCTTATGTTTACTACCAAAGAAGAAAAACGCGTAGCCGAAGAGATAAGCAACTCGAGCAATACCATTGGCAAGGGAACCTACCTTGAAGGTAATGTCGAGACATATGGAAACATACGCATTGAAGGCAAGATCAATGGTAATGTCAAGTCGAAATCCAAGGTAGCGTTAGGACCATCATCGCTGGTGACTGGCAATATTGTTTCACAGAATGCAGACATTGAAGGGGAAGTTCGTGGCAAGCTGGAGATTTCCGAATTGCTTGTTCTGAAAGCTACGGCCGTGGTGAATGGCGACATTCAGACGGGTAAGCTGGTCGTTGAACCTGGCGCAGTGTTTAACGGAAGTTGCAAAATGGGCGCGACCATCAAGGAAATAAAAATAGCTGACACGAATGGCGGACTCTCAAGATCCATCCCGACCCAACAGGAAGCTAAATCAATATAACAGTTATCTCAAGTATAGCGGGCTTGCCTTTCAGCTGTTGCTGGCCATAGGTTTCTTTGGTTTTGTCGGCTATAAGGTAGACCAATGGCTCGATCTCAAGTTTCCGGCGTTTATGCTGTTGCTGGGTTTTCTGGCGTTCGGCGGAATGATGTATCAGCTTTATCGCTCAATCAATAAGGACCAGTGATCCGGTTTTCTATCGTTGTAATAGCCATTAGTATTCTTTCAGTCGTTTTGGCCATGGTAGCGGTGAACTATCATTGGATTGCGGCCCTTCCTTCATTCCTTTATCCTACGGTCATCCTACTGGCCTTTTCCACGATTTTAATATTCAAATACCTGTATCGGCTCGAAGGAAGCCATTTTACCCAGTTTTATCTATTGCTGATGGTAGTTAAGCTCATTGCCTACCTGGCGTATAACCTGGTGATCGTCCTCGAGGACCGTACTGGTGCCGTGGCCAACGTACTTTCTTTCCTGGCGCTTTACCTTGTCTACACGGCTATTGAAATAGCTTTTTTATACCGGCTTGTAAGTCAGAAAGGCAAGTGATCGGAGGGGTAAAAAATTTCTGAAAGATGTTTTTTGGTGCATTAATTAATACCTTTGCGGTCGGATTCAAAAAACCTTTGAAATTACGCTAAATGACCGCTTTTCTCAACAAAACAGGCCGTTTCTCATTAATTCTTCTTGTAATTCTGTGTGCTTTTTCAAGCGCCGTTTTTGCTTCCGAAAATGCGGATGGTGAGTCAGAGGCATTCGATCCAGGTCTGATCATCCACCACGTAATGGATGACCATGTCTGGCACCTTTGGGACGGTCATTATGGAACAATTCATTTGCCCATTATCATTGTCGACAACGGTGTAAAGGCTTTTTCATCCAGCAATTTTTACGATGAACACCACAACCTTGTGCCTTACAACGGGTACGAGCTTCGCCACAATCACATCTATAAGGCCAATACCGAGGAAACGGTCCTCGATCTTTCAATTACCAAGAATGTTGCGATGTTGTTCATCAACGCCATATTGCTTGTTACAATTTTCCTCGCGGTAGCGAAGTCCTATAAAAAGAACACCGGCAAAGCTCCGAAGGGCATTCAGTCATTTTTCGAACCGATCATTCTATTTGTGCGTGACGAAGTAGTAAAGCCGAACATCGGCCATCACTACGAAAAGTTTCTGCCTTACCTGTTGACGTTGTTTTTCTTCATCCTGTTTGGCAACATTCTGGGTCTGCTTCCGGGAGCAGGTAATCTCACGGGAAATATCGCGGTGACATTAACGCTCGCTTTGCTTACGTTCATCATTACCAACATTAGCGGAAACAAAGCCTATTGGGCTCACATTTTCTGGACGCCGGGTGTGCCGCTCCCATTGAGACTTGTAATTCTCCCTGTGGAGATCCTTGGAATATTCACCAAGCCGTTTTCCCTGACGATTCGTCTTTTTGTCGCGATCACTGCAGGTCACATCGTATTGCTTGCGTTGATCTGTCTCACTTTTATCTTCGGAAGGTATTGGGTTGGCGCTGCATCTTCCGTTGTGGTGTTATTCATTAGTTTGATCGAAATATTGGTAGCCGGGATTCAGGCTTACGTTTTCACGCTGTTCACTTCGCTTTACATCGGAATGGCAATAGCTGATCACGGGCATGACGATCATCATTAATTGATTTAAAGATATCCCCTTGAAGACAAGGGGTTTGTTTTACACTTAAATATTTACACTATGTTATTAGCACTTTTATTGGACATCAGCTATGCAATCATGGGCGCAGGTATCGGTGCTGGTCTGGCTGCAATTGGCGCCGGAATCGGTATTGGTAAGATCGGTGGCTCAGCGATGGAAGGTATGGCTCGTCAGCCTGAAGCTTCTGGTAAGATTCAGGGTGCGATGCTGATCATCGCTGCTCTTATCGAAGTTGCGGCTCTGTTCGCACTCGTTATTTGCTTGCTGATCTCGTTCAGAACTGCTTAACAGCTTTGAAAACCTGCTCCGGCGATTGGCCTGGCAGGTTTTCTTTTAAATGTAAAAACGACTACAGATAATATAGAAATATGGAACTTCTAACACCAGGAACCGGACTCATCTTATGGCAGTTGATCATTTTCGTCCTGCTTTTTGTGTTGCTGTCAAAGCTTGCATGGAAACCGATCATCAGCTCCCTGAAGGAACGTGAGGTTTCTATACAGAGTGCGCTCGATACAGCTGAGAAAGCAAGAGCTGAAATGTCGCAGCTGAAGTCAGACAACGAAAAACTCCTGAAGGAAGCACGTGAGGAACGCGACAGGATCCTGAAGGAGGCGCGCGAGGCCGGGAACCGCATGAAGGAAGAAGCACAGGCTGAGGCGAAAAGACAAGCCGACAAGATCGTTGAGGATGCCCGTGCGGCCATCAACATCGAAAAAGCGGCTGCGATGAAAGATGTAAGAACGCAGGTAGCGATGTTTTCCCTTGAAGTGGCAGAAAAGCTGATGAAGCAAAAATTGTCCGACGACAAGTCGCAGAAGCAATTGGTGGAAAATTATATCCAGGATCTTAAGATCAACTAATCATGACAGATTCAAGGGCAGCTTCCCGATACGTAAAGTCTCTTCTTGATCTGGCCGTTCAGCAAAACGCGCTCGAGCAGGTTCATACCGACATGCAGATGTTCTCGAAGGTTGTCGACAGCAACCGTGAGTTCAAGCTGATGTTGCAGAACCCGATCATCAAGCACGATATGAAGCGTGCTATCCTGGAAAAACTTTTCAAGGGTAAGGTTCATGCTCTGACGATGGCGATCTTCGACATCATCACAAGAAAGAACCGCGAGGCATTGCTTGCGAGCATCGCGAAAGAATTTCACAACGCCTACAATGAGCATAAGGGTGTTGAAAAGGCAACGATCACAACCGCTACTCCACTCGACGATAAACTTCGTGCAGAGTTTACGCAGATGGTAAAAAAGTATTCAAACAAGAAAAATGTTGAGCTGATCGAACGTGTCGACAAGGACATGATCGGCGGTTTTGTTCTCAATGTCGGAGACCGTCAGGTTGACGCCAGCATCAAGAACAAGCTCAAGGCTCTCAAGGTAGAATTTAGTCAGAATCCTTATATCAAAGAATATTAATCTCTTAATAATATGGCAGAGATCAGACCTGAAGAAGTATCAGCAATCTTACGTGAGCAACTTTCACAATCACGCACCGATGCCCAACTCGAAGAAGTGGGTACCGTATTGACCGTAGGTGACGGTGTTGCCCGTATCTATGGACTTACACAAGCACAAGCGGGGGAGTTGCTTCAATTCGAAACAGGCCTCAGAGGACTTGTATTGAACCTTGAAGAAGATAACGTAGGTGCTGTATTGCTCGGTGACTATAAAGACATCAAGGAAGGTGCAACTGTAAAGCGCACAGGTCAGATCGCATCGGTAAAGGTAGGCGATGGCATGCTGGGTCGTGTAGTAGATACACTGGGTCAGCCGGTTGACGGCCGAGGACCTATCGCAGGTCAGCTTTACGAAATGCCCCTTGAAAGAAAGGCTCCCGGAGTAATCTTCCGTCAGCCAGTAAACGAGCCACTGCAAACCGGTATCAAGGCGATCGATGCCATGATTCCTATCGGTCGTGGCCAGCGAGAATTGATCATCGGTGACCGCCAGACTGGTAAAACTGCAGTTGCGCTCGATACGATCATCAACCAGAAAGAATTTTATGATAAAGGACAGCCTGTTTATTGTATCTACGTTGCGGTAGGACAAAAGGCTTCTACTGTAGCTGGTGTTGCTGCAGCCCTTGAAAAGGCAGGCGCCCTTCCTTATACAGTTATCGTTTCAGCATCGGCGTCTGACCCTGCGCCAATGCAGTTCTTCGCGCCATTTACCGGTGCTGCTATCGGTGAGTTCTTCCGCGATACCGGACGTCCTGCACTTGTTGTTTATGATGACCTGTCAAAACAGGCTGTCGCATACCGCGAAGTATCTCTGCTGTTGAGAAGACCTCCAGGACGCGAGGCTTATCCTGGTGACGTATTCTACCTCCACTCACGTCTTCTTGAAAGAGCAGCGAAGATCATCAACAACGATACTATCGCTAAAAATATGAACGACCTCCCTGCATCCATCAAGGGATTGGTGAAAGGTGGCGGTTCGCTGACTGCGCTTCCGATCATCGAAACACAGGCTGGTGACGTTTCTGCCTATATCCCTACCAACGTGATCTCGATCACCGACGGTCAGATATTCCTCGAAACCAATTTGTTCAACTCGGGTATCCGTCCCGCGATCAACGTAGGTATCTCGGTATCACGCGTAGGTGGTTCTGCACAGATCAAGTCGATGAAGAAAGTTGCTGGTACGCTGAAGCTTGATCAGGCTCAGTACCGCGAGCTCGAGGCGTTTGCAAAATTCGGTTCAGACCTCGACGCTGCTACAAAACTGACCATCGACCGCGGTAGAAGGAACACGGAGATCCTCAAGCAGGATCAGTATGCTCCGGTGCCCGTTGAAGAACAGATCGCGATCATCACAGCTTCCACGAGAGGTTTCATGGACAAAGTTCCTGTAACCAAAGTGAAGGAGTTCGAAAAGGAATTTATCCAGTTGTTGCGTGCTACGCACCGCGGCGTACTCGATAACCTTCGCGCCGGTAAGTTTGAAGATGCGGATGTAGCGACAATCAAGAAGACCGCTACGGACCTTGCAGCGAAATATTAATTAGTCAATTTTCGATGAGCCAGTGTAAATATTGGCGGATCGACACATTGAAATTGCAGATATAAGTTATGCCAAGCTTAAAAGAAGTAAAGAGCCGTATCAATACAACGATCTCGACCCAGCAGATCACCAAGGCCATGAAGATGGTTTCGGCTGCGAAGTTGAGAAGAGCGCAGGATCGCATTACACAAATGCGCCCGTTTGCTCAGAAGCTTAATGCTATTCTCAGGAACCTGTCGGCAGCCCAGGCTGCGGACAGCGACAACTGGTATAGCAAGGTTCGCGAGGAGAACAAGATCCTCATCGTTGCCATCAGCTCTGACCGCGGTTTGTGCGGATCTTTCAATAGCAACGTGTTCAAGGCTGTCAACAGGGTGATCGACGAGAAATATGCTGATCAATTCCGCAAAGGGAATGTCACCGTGTTGTCGATAGGAAAGAAGACCGCTGACTACTTTGGCAAGCGAAAATGTAATCTGGTCTCTGACTATACATTACTGTTCAGTCAACTGTCATTCGATAACGTATCTCAGGCCGCGGACTTTATCATGGACGCATTCAAGGACGGTCGCTACGACAAGGTTGAGATCGTGTACAACGAGTTCAAGAATGTCGCTACGCAGATCCTACGTGTAGAGCAATTCCTGCCGATACTTCCGCCACCGTTGATCGCATCGACGGCCACACAGATCGATTATATCTATCAGCCGAGCCAGGAAGAGATCCTGACGGGCTTGATCCCGAAGTCGCTCAAGGTTCAGCTATATAAGGCAATCCTGGATTCAAATGCCGATGAACACGGGGCGCGGTTGAGGGCGATGGACAAAGCCACGTAAAATGCCGGTGAATTGTTAAAGCAACTCAAGCTGACCTATAACAGGACGCGCCAGGCTGCGATCACAAAGGAGATCCTCGAGATCGTTGGTGGTGCGGAAGCCCTCAAGTCCTCATAAACAGAAAAAGAATTAAATTGAAAAAGTCTCCGGCGAGGAGACTTTTTCGTTTAAGAGACATGCTACTTCGTTTTTATAGCATCGTAAACACGTTGAGCCTGGACGTGAGCATAGGGGCCGTGCTTAGCGCCATATTCTTTGCCCATGTGCTCAATGTTAACATCCTGCCCTACGGGCTGGCAACGCTTGCCCTTACGGTATGGATCATCTACACCATCGATCATTTGCGAGACGCCCGGGCAATCGGCGCGAAAGCATCAACCGCGAGGCATCTCTTCCATCAGCGGTATTTCAAGAGCCTTTTTGCACTTCTCATCATCGCTATTGTCGCGGATGGCCTGCTGATCCTTTTTATAAGACGCCAGGTATTCATCTACGGCGTTGCCCTGGGCGGTATAGTCGGATTTTATCTTGTGATACAGCGTGGCCTCTATTATCTCAAGGAGCACTTCGTGGCGTTGTTGTACACACTCGGCGTATTGCTTCCCTCTATTGCTGTAACGTCCGCGCCGATATCCGTTCTGCACAAGAGCCTCTTCGGTCTGTTCTTTCTCACGGCTCTCCTGAACCTTATGATCTTTTCCTGGTTCGATCAGGAGAAAGACATCAGGGACCATCGCCAATCCTTCGTGACGCTCTTCGGCTCGCTTTTTACAAAGGTGTGGATCT
>CBHTUB010000058.1:0-18271 GCA_966095595.1 uncultured Chryseosolibacter sp.
TGAAGAAACTTTTACACCCCGTATCAACACCAGTGAAAGCAGGAGGATGATGAGCAGGGCAGGAAGGTTTAGAATACCGCGTACTCCTTCGGGAGAATATTGAAATGGCGAATGCGAGAGCTCGTAGGGGATCTCAACGTGAAAAAGATTGCCCAGCAGCTTGTTGAGATATTCCGACCACGACGTAGCTACTTTGGCCGAAGCGACCCCATATTCCAGCACCAGGTCCCACCCGATGATCCAGGCGATGAACTCGCCCATGGTGGCATAGGCATAGGTGTAGGCGCTTCCGGCGATCGGGATCATGGACGCAAACTCCGCATAGCACAGGCCCGCCAGCGCGCAGCCAAGTCCTGCGATCATAAAGCTGATGGACACGGCGGGGCCGGTATGGTTGGCTATCGCTTCGGCGGTGCTGGTAAAAAGTCCCGCACCGATGATGGCGCCGATGCCCAGGGCTATGAGTCCTGCGGTGCCAATGGTGCGTTTCAAACCTTTTTCGCCATCGGAGGTTTCATTTACAAGCTGATGGATGTTCTTCTTGAGCCAGATGTTTGCCATAGGGGATACGTTAAGTCGTGACCCGATTTTCGGGTTGTCCAAAAGTATCCGGTGTGGGGCGCGGCGACCTATCGTTGTTGTAAAGAATAGTAAAAAGTAACCGGGAGAAAGGATGTGTAACTGGAGTTACAGGAAATTACAATGCGTTTCGGTGTTGCGTTCTGTGGTCAGCGTTGCGGGCGGTGTTCAGGTGACAATGGCTTTGTAGGGGTCGTTGGCAGGGGTGTTGACGAACTCTTTTAGCAGGGCTTCGTCGATCCGGATATTTTCGGGGATGATCCGGAGGCGGTATCTTCCCTGGCCTATGAAAGTGAACAGGTCCTTCCGGTCCAATCTCTGGTCCTCGCTCAGCTGCAATATTTCGTTGATGTTGTCGATGATGCGGCTGAGGTAGGTCTGGTTGTTGATCTCGCCGCCAGCGCCAATGAGAATAGTCTGGTCGGCCTCACTTCCATATTTCCTTCTGACGGCGAACTTTAACAGGTTGATATACTGCGTGGTCTTCGAACCGAATTCAATGGTAGCTCCAAATACCTTTTTGGACGGGATCGTGATCTTTACCAGTGACCAGTCCATAAAGCTGATCATCATCTCGTTCGGTTTCGGCGTGGTAGCGAGCTGAATGACCCAGCTTGTGGCCAATACAAGTGTGATCGCGATGAACGAAGTTTTGGCGGTGATCTTGATCAGGTGCTTTGTGAAATCGTCATACAGATCGGGAAAGGCATCGGGCAGAATGGAAACGAAAATGAATACGATGGCAATGACCGAGATCACGCCTACGATCCGGAGGCCCCTCCTCGAAAATGTCCTATAAAAGGTGACGATGAGCAGGAACGTCAGAAAACCGGATAAGATCACGTCGGGGATGGCACCGATCCTTACCCCAGCCACCTCGTTGTATTGACCCGGCAATGCCGGTATGAGGCACGTTATTGCAGCCATGACAAAAATACCGATGACGATGCGCCTGGTGTTACTCTGATGTTTGTGGATGAACTCTGGTGCGTGGTCGGCGTAGCAAAGTGCGAGGAACAGGAAGAGGTCGTTTGAGATCGAGAACAGGTGATTTCCGGTTTTGAAATACTGAGTTTCGGAAAATCCAAAGGCGCTGCCCGCATAGGCCCAGCAGCCCGCCACCACCCAAACGAGGATCGCGAGACTCAGATAGAGCAAACCTTTGTCAAGGCGTTTCGGGGAATTGTCTTCCTGGAGGACCTGTCTGAACCGATCGCTGATGTTATACCAGATCGCCAGGAGCAGCAAGGCACCCGTGAAGGAGATGATGATGTGTGCGAGAATGTAGAAGCCAGTTACGTCTGTCATGGAACAGTACGGTTATGTTGATGCTGATTGCGGGGACTAATATACGGGTTTGGGTTTGGCTATTGGGTTTTGGCTATTGGGTTTTGGGAATGGCAGGGAGGCAAGTGCTGACGGTTAATTTGTGGTCTGAGCGTGAGGCGTATTAAAAACAGTATAAACCTGCATCCTGGAATACGACGGAAGCTCTGATTTTTTTTACTTTTGGCGTACTATTCCTGAACGCTTGAAACGTTTATTTGCAATAGCGCTTCTGATCATCTTTTCGCTGCAGTTCGCGGGGGTACACATCTATTTTTCGTTTCGTTTAAGCGGTGTTACATCGGAGAGGCTGCAGGCTAAGCCCGGCAGATCCGTGTATGACCTTAATCAGAGAACGGACGAGGTTGTGGTCTCCGAACCGGGCGACGATGACCGTGATAACCTGATGTCATTCTTTCATTCGGTATTTAAAAGATCTCACAAGGACCGCAAACGCGTGCCGCCCACGGCTGTTAAGCTGCTTACGCTTAAGTATCTGACCTCCGCAGTGATCCTCGAATTTTCTGAAGCACAGGTGCGTGTTGCCTACACCGCCTATCTGTTGCAATACGACTCGCTGACGAAACCCCTGGACACACCGCCTCCACGGGCCTGAACAATATTCTGTTCACTTTCGCCGTCAACATTTTGAGTTGATGCTTTCTGCTTTAACCTCTATCAAATTCAGGTAAAAGCAAAATTTTATTTAAACAGCTTTCAAGACAAACTTATATCCGACCCATGGCAAAGATCATTCGACCTACCTATCCGATGGAATTCAGCATAGGCCTATTGTTACTCATTTTCCTGCTCTCTGCTTTTTTATCATTTGAAATTTTCGCCGTGACGTGGCAGGAAATCACGGAAGGCGGCGGCCCGCTCGTCGGGATGCTCCTGGCTGGTGTGGTGGTCGTTATCGTGGCCCTGATCCTCTGGGAGGAATTCCTGTTCCCGGTCCGCATCAAACCGATGGAAGACAAAATCGTTTTCCGGAATCACTTCACGAAACTAAAGACGCAAGTACTCATCTACTGTGCCGTGCCACTGATCATCGGCTTTCTCTATGTCAATTACGAAGTGAGGACAGTCCCGTTCCTTGTATGGGCTGCGGTGTGCATAACGGCACCCCTGGCGGGCAAGCTCATCTCAGGCATCAGGAACTACAACGACTTCCTGTCGCTGACCAACGATGTGATAGAATATAAAAACAATGAAAAAAAGGGTGCGTTGAAAGTACGGGAGATCAGGGAGATCGTGCTCATGAAAGACGAAACCGACGTCCTTCACAAAATACAGGTAATGATGCCCGACAACAACCGCGTGACGATCGACCTCGACGAGATGGAACTCGAAGCGTACTGCCAGACCATCGAGCAGTTTATCAAAGGGCATTACGGTACGCTCGTAAAGTAGGGCCGGGACGGCGTGTGGCGAGAACTGTTTGAGACCTCAAATTTTTCAGACGGACTTACTTGTTCATATGTTCATACATATGTATATTGAGGGACTTTATACCTCAAGGCAACCACCATGAAGCATCTGATCGCCGGCCTTTTTGTTTTCATCTGTTTTTGGGGCTATAGCCAGAGCTTGCCTGCCTATAGGGATTCAATATTTACCGAGTTGTTCCGGAGATCTGCAGGCTGGACGGCTTCTGACGGAACGATCTCGGTGCCGATCCCTGAAAGTGGCAAAACGCTTTGGTTAATGGGCGACAGCCACATCGACGATCTCAATCCTGCAGATACGACCATACCTTGTTTGTTCCAGGTGAGAAATTCAATTCTCGTACAAAGTATCAATCGGCCGCAAGAATTCACTACCGTAATCGATGATACACAAACAGGTATAAACAGAACACCGGTCCGCCTTTCGGGAAATAATAGTATTTACTTCTGGCCGGGCCATGGCTATGCAAAGGGAGACACGGCGATCGTCTTTTGGCAGGCCTACAGCGGAGCGGATATCACCCACGTCGGGAATTATATCAGCCGCATCTATACAAAAGATCTCACGGATGCCAGCGGCATAAAAAAGCTGAAGGAATATTCGCTTCCCGCGGAACTCGAGTTTGGCACCGCGGTGGTCGTCGATTCTGTAAGGAACTACGTCTACTTATATGGTGTAAAAAAGGATTGGATCATTTTCAGACCCCTGCTCGCGCGTTTTCCGCTGGACCAGGATGTCTCCGGTCCCTGGGAATTTTTCAACGGTACGGGATGGTCGTCCAACCCCGAGTCTGCACAACAGCTTATGGCAAACATGGATCATTATGTGTCGCCGGGCTTCAGCGTGTTGAACCTGCAGGGAAAATATTACATGATCTCGCAGGATATCGGTTTTCTTACCTGTGGTTTGGGACGAGACATCTATTCATGGGAAAGTGAAAATCCGGAGGGTCCGTTCACGAACAAGAAATTACTGTACACGATCGAGGATAAGTACAGGAGCGAGTACATGATCACCTACAATGCCACGGCACATCCGGAGTTTATTAAAAACAATGAGTTGCTGATATCCTACAACGTGAATGGTGCATGTACGAACTACTGCGAGAATGCTTTTGCAAACAGATTCAACGCTGATCTTTACAGGCCTAAATTCATTCGTGTTCCCCTGGATTACATAGATCCGGAATTGAACGTACCGGATCCGATTTTTCCAGACGTGTCTCCCGTTACAGGATTGCTGCCGCAGGAAGAAACACTTTTGTCGGTCGAACTTTATCCCAATCCCGCCAGGGAAGGCATAGTGAATGTTTCTATCTCCGGATCGTCTTCGCCGGCGCCGCTTGTGGTTGAGCTCCGAACCATGGAAGGCGGGTTGCTCGTGCGGAAGCAGACGTCCGGTTTTGACGCCACACTGGAATGGCTGAACCCTGGTCTGTACGTGGTTTTTATCAAAAAAGGGGAATTCCGCGCGGTGAGGAAGATCGTGATCGCGAACTAAAGAACTCATTTGCACGCAGTTCAAACGATTTAAAAATTAAATGCATTTCCTTTTGAAGTTCAATTTTTTTACCCAAATTTGATTTGTTCATATGTTCATACATACTAATACAACCACCTAAAACCATATGGACGACGATAAAAACTCTAAGCCCAACCCAAAAGCCAGTCTTATGAATAGAAAATCTTACAGGTTATTATGGTTGCTTCCCGTTATCGTGCTGGCATGTTTTCATGCACGTGCGGATGCTCCCGTTATCCTTCAACAGAGGACAATAACCGGAACGGTTATGTCCCCCGACAACCAGGCCTTGCCCGGAGTCAACATCGTGATCAAGGGAACATCTTCCGGAACAGTGACAGACGCCGACGGGAAATATTCACTCGAAGTTCCCGGTGCTGACGCCGTACTGGTTTTCTCTTTTATAGGATTCACTGCGGAAGAAAGGGCAGTCGGAACACAAACTGCTATCGATGTAACGTTGACGCCTTCAGTCGAGACGTTGTCGGAGATCGTCGTGATCGGTTACGGTGAGGTTAGAAAATCTGATCTGACCGGGTCGGTGTCTTCCGTGAAGTCCGAAGAATTGAGAGCCGTTCCTACCACTTCATTTGATCAGGCACTTCAGGGAAGGGCGGCAGGCGTAATGGTTTCCCAGACTTCCGGTCAGCCCGGCGCCGAGGCGTCGATCAGGATACGCGGCACGAGCTCTATCTCGGCGGCGAACGAACCGCTCTACGTCATTGACGGCATGCTGGTGAACAGCAGCTCCGGAGACGTTACTCCGGGAGGCAACCTGGGGCCGCGGATCGGTCCGCTCGCATCCATCAACCCAAATGATATAGAGTCCATTGAAATATTGAAAGATGCGTCAGCAACCGCCATGTATGGATCCCGTGGTACCAACGGTGTCATCCTCATCACCACCAGACGCGGAAAAAAAGGGACAAGCAATATCGACTTCGAGAGTTACTACGGCATTCAGCAGGTATCTAAAAAGCTTGATCTGCTCAACGCAAAACAGTTCGGTGAGCTGGTAAATGAAGCCAGGATCAACGCCGGACAACTGCCTGCCTATGTAAATCCTTCGAACCTGGGGAAGGGCACAGACTGGCAGGAAGAGATTTTCCGTCAGGCGCCCATTCAGAGTTACCAGCTTTCATTTTCCGGTGGAACCGATAAAACACAATATCTCATCTCGGCAGGGATCTTCGACCAGAAAGGGGTTGTCATCAACAGTGATTTTAAAAGATATTCGTTCCGAACCAATCTCAACTCGGAGCTGACCAAAAAACTGAGCGTCGGTACCAACCTTACCTTTTCACGCACTCAGGGGAATACGTTGAACACGGGCCTTCAGTTCATCACTCCCGGAGTTATCGGCGCAGCGCTCGGCATGAATCCCATACTTCCCGTCTACGATCCATCTCAGCCGGGCGGATATACCTATGAGAACGTCATTGGCTCCGAGGGTGGAATCGTCATTGGTAACCCAGTGGCAGAAGCCAGGGAGCACGAGTCGTTCAGTACAAGCGCCAGAATGCTGGGGAATGTTTTTGCATCATACAAGATCCTCGATGGCCTTGTGCTCAAGTCGAGCCTGGGCATCGATGCAGCGTTCTCGAAAGATCGCGTGTTTGCGCCGGCATGGCTGAAAGCTTCCGCAGGCTCGCTTGGAGAGGCAGGGATCGTTACCCTCGAAGGATATACCTGGCTTAATGAGAACACGCTCACCTTTAACAGGAACGTGAGGAAAAATGATAACCTGAATGTGGTTGTCGGTTTTACCATGCAGGAGTTTAAAAATGAGTTGTTTGGCGACTATGTGTTCAACGTACCCGGCGATAAGCTTGGCTACCACGACCTGTCGATCGCACTGAATCCACAGGCGCCCTTCAACAGTGAAACGCAGTGGAACATGGTCTCTTACCTCGGCCGCGCGCAATACTCGTTGAATGGCAAATATATTTTTACGCTGACCGGCAGGGTAGATGGCTCATCCAAGTTTGCGGAGAACAACAAGTACTCATTTTTCCCCTCGGGCGCTGTAGCATGGAGGATATCGGACGAGTCGTTCATGGATGGTGTTGAGTTTATTTCGGATCTGAAGCTCAGGTCGTCCATCGGCGTGATCGGAAACCAGGCGATCGCTCCCTATGCATCGCTTCCGCTTGTCGGGTCGATTGGAGAAGGTGTGTTTAACAACGGAAACAATTACACATACTACATCAGCAGCCAGCCATTGAGCTATAACAATCCCGACCTGAAATGGGAAACAACCCGGCAGTTCGACATCGGCGTGGATGCTGCATTCCTCTCCGGACGAATCCAGGTTAGCGCAGACTACTACCAAAAGTATACCTACGACCTTCTGCTCCAGACTCCGATCAACAGCACATCAGGTTTCGAGAACACGATACTGAACATCGGCAACATAAGAAATAAAGGGTTTGATCTCGAGGTCAGCACGGTCAACACGGGTACTTCAAGCCCTGTTCAATGGAACACCTCGCTGAACTTTTCCACCAATCGCAACAAGATCACAAAACTCGCTACAGACAATGACGTCAATCTGGGACAGATCATTTTAAGGGAGGGAGAATCCATCGGTACCTTTTACGGTTACCAGTTTGATGGCATATTCCAGACCGATGAGGAAGCCAGCTCAAGCCCGGTATTTGTGACGCAACAAAGCGGACCCGGCGAAGCCAAAGCGGGAGACAGAAAGTATCGCGATGTCGTGGAAGATGGCGTGATCGACGAGAAGGACAGAACGATCCTCGGAAGCGCGATGCCCGACTTTACATGGGGACTGAACAACAATATTTCGTTCAGGAACTTCTCACTGAGTTTCTTTTTGCAAGGTTCACAAGGCAACGAGATGGTCAACCTGAATGCCATGCAGCTGGAGGACTCGAGAGGCCTGAGCAACATGCTGGCTGATGCCGGACTTAACCGGTGGACGCCAACAAACCCGAGCAACCGCTATCCGCGGGCACTCGCCAACAGAACAGTGGATGTAGGCACATTTTCATCCGCCTATGTCGAGGATGCTTCCTATGTACGGCTGAAGAATATCACGTTGGGTTATAACCTTCCGTCGGGATTACTCGGAAAGGCAGGGCTCAGGAGCGTTCGCGTATACGTCAGTGCTACCAACCTGTTCACGATCACGGACTACAGTGGTTATGATCCCGAGGGAAGTGCCTACGGAACATCTACCAACATGCCCGGTATCGATCAGGGGCGTTATCCGTTGAATAAAACTTATTTACTCGGTCTCAATATCGGACTCTAAAATCTTCACAAAATGAAATGGTCATTAAGAAATATCACAACTGCAAGCCTGCTGTTACTGCCTGCATTGTTTCTGTCATCGTGCGATGATTTTCTCAAGGAAGATCCGAAAGACAGGATTGCAACTTCGAACTTTTATAAGACCGAGCAGGATGCAATCTCCGCGGTAAATGCCATATATGGCCACCTGAACTCACAGAGCTATGACACATACGGCGGCGTATACCACAGCACGTTTTGGGTAACAATGGGCCTTGCCTCAGATGAAATGCTGAACAATCAGGCAGGACAGGTAGCGCTCGATCAGCTATCGTCGTTCACGTACGGCCCCGACAACCAGGCCATCTACGATGTGTGGAAACAGCATTACAAGGCCATCACACTTTCCAATATTGCCATCGAAAGAATACCTCCCATTCAAATGGATGAAACGTTGAAGGCGCGCCTGATCAATGAGGCTAAATTTTTGCGCGGTCTGCTCTACTTCGACATGGTGAGAATGTTTGGTCGCATTCCGTTGCTCACGCACGAGATAGAGCCTCTAACGCCGGAAGCAGCGGAGGTCGACGATATCTACGCACAGATCATCACTGATCTAGAGGCGGCGGAGAATTTACCTGCCGGGCAGGCAGATGGCCGGGCGCGTGCTACGCAGGGAGCAGCAAAAGCCCTGCTCGCGAAAGTCTATCTCACCAGAAAAGAATACGACCTCGCGCTTGCCAAAACACAGGAGGTGATCGACATGGGCTTGTATGAGCTGTGGGACAACTTTGCCGACATTTATAAGATCCAGAACCGCGGATTGGGCGAAGCAATATTTTCCGTCAGCTTTGGCGACGCAGGAGGCAAGATCACATTCTGGGAAGTTTCGCAGTTCCACGTGCGATTGTTGCCAACGGCATTGATGAATGCAGGTATTACAACCAATACACTGGGCTGGCAGGTGCCCACACCCGATCTGGCGGCGGCATATGAGGCCGGCGACGAAAGAGCCGCAGCCACGGTATTCAACGCCTTCAATGAAACCGTGAACGGAACAGCGTATAATGTGACGTTCGACAAGTATTACTTCCGCAAGTATTGGGACGTCACCGTACCCGGCGAATTTGAAGCAAAGCAATCCAATCAGGATTATCCATTGCTGCGTTATGCAGATGTCCTGCTGATGCACGCAGAGGCGCTCAACGAGCTCGGGCAAACGGACGAGGCGCTCGGCTATCTGAACATGGTGAGGGAACGGGCGGGACTCGACGATCTGTCTGGTCTAAGTAAGGAGCAGTTCATCGACGCCTTGCTCAACGAAAGGCGCCTGGAGTTTCCTGCCGAGGGACATCGCTGGTTTGATCTCGTGCGCTTCGGTAAACTGGAGAGTGCCGTTCCGCTGGCGAAGCCTGGCATAGTGCCCGATGCACGACACAATTTGTTCCCGATACCTCAACGTGAAAGGGAGCTGAACGGCAACCTTCCCCAGAACGATTATTAAATCAGACATTAACTGAAAAAGTATGCTCAAAAAAATAAATTCCGGAACAATGAGCCTGTATGGATCATATTTTCGATGTGTGTTAACGATACTAGCCGGCACGTTGCTGTTCGTTTCCTGCGAGGATGACTACGAGAGCGATGCCGACGATGAGGTGTTTCCGTTGACCTACAACGAGCAAAGCATCAAGGCACCTGGCCGCGGACAATACAGAATGAATGCCCTGTCGGGAGAGGAAGTGCAGATCAAGGCAGACCTTTCCTCACTGCCGCCCCTGCAATCATTTACGATCACAAAGACCGTTAATCTTGAAGTGGATCCGGACTTTGGCAACAATGGGACATTGACCGTAGATGCAGGTTCGCTCGACACTGAATACATTTTCTCCTATACACCTCCTGAGACGGACGTGGACCAGGTTGTCGGTTTTAGTTTCATGGCTGAAGGTGCAGGGACAACTGCAGGAATAGATCTCCAGCTGGTCGTTACGTTGTCGCCGCGGGATAATTTACCGAGAAGAAAATGGCAGTGGAAGTCGAAGATATGGGTCGACAACAACAATGCCCAGGACATCAAGGAATGTGAAAAGGACAATTACTTTTTGTTCAACGCTGACGGGACCATGTCGCTGAACTACGGATCGAACACCGGTTCGGCGGGCTGTGATTTCGACGGGTTCAATGTATACGATACCTGGTCATTATCCGGCGATGAAAAAGTGTTCACAATGATCTATCATTCGATCTTTAGTCCGGATGTACCACAAACGGAGACATACCGGGTGAAAACACTGACCACAGAAAAGCTCGAGCTTGAAATTGACTATGATCTATCATGGTTAGGGTTAAGTACAGAGGAAACGTTTTTATACGAGTTCACGGCTGTACCTAAATAGATCGGTCATGTTCATGGATTCCGGTAAGCGCAGGCTGCCGGAATTTTTTTTTGTTTTTTACTTTTCCGGATATGCCCTTTCTCCATGATCGGGAATTAACCATCCATTCTGAATTGCCAGGACATGAAATTATTTAGCGGAAAGCATGTGGTGATAACCGGCGGCTCAAAGGGAATAGGCCGCGCCACGGCAGATCTATTCCTTCGGGAAGGAGCGCGTGTTTCGGTCTTCGATATCACAGTCGACGAAACCCGTGCTGACGATGCCGTTCGCTTTTATCACTGCGACGTTTCGAAAGCAGATGAGGTCAAAGCTGCAATATCATCAGCTATCTACCATTTTGGAGAGATCGACGTGCTTGTCAACAATGCCGGAATTGTAAGGTATGATACCGTTACGGAGTCGACAGAGGAGAGCTGGGATCTGGTGATGAGTACAAATCTGAAAAGCGCCTTTCTCTGCTCCAGGTCTGCTATTCCTTCCATGTTGAAAAAAGGAAAAGGTGTCATTGTGAATGTGTCGAGTGTCCAGGCTTTTCTTTCCCAGAAAAAGGTTGCCGCGTATACCACCTCCAAGACAGCTCTTCTCGGCCTCACGCGCAGCATCGCACTGGACTATGCGCCTGCGATCAGGTGTGTCGCTGTATGCCCGGGTACTATCGATACACCGATGCTCCGGAATTTATTACAAACGTCCGCCGATCCGGACATACTACATGAGGAATGTATTGAGATGCATCCTCTGAAAAAGATCGGGCAGCCCCAGGAAGTAGGGGAGCTGATCGTATTTCTGGCGTCCGACAAAGCTTCCTTTATCACCGGTCAGGCATACCGTGTCGATGGAGGCCTCGGCATCGGTGTGCCCGGCAGTAAACCGGATTGAGCAAGGCCGTATTATAATTGTTATGGCTTTCATCCTGTAGCAAATTGTGATGACTTCGCATCCAACCGACGTTCACATTCGAGATCAAGTGACTTCTCCCTGACGTCCCTTTTCATTCCATACTCAGGATGAAATATTAATTCAGAGAAAAGGAATTTGCATCATAAAATATTCATTGGATCAAGTCATGATGTTTTTTTGTCTTGCACGTGTGACGGTATTGTTGAAATTTGTAATGCGGTTGGTAGAATGTTCTCAACATACTTCTTCTCAGATATCAAATTATGCCCTTCATAAAAGTATATGTTCATTTTGTGTGGTCTACCAGGCATCGCGAACCTTTTCTGGATTCGCGTGAGCTAAGAAAGGAAGTCTGGCGGCACATGAAAGAAAATGCCGGAGTAAAAGATGTCTTTATTGACACAGTAAACGGCTATGAAGATCATTGCCATTGCCTGGTGTCGATGAATTCGAACGACTCGATGAGTAAGGTTATGCAGCTAATAAAGGGAGAGTCTTCGTATTGGATCAACAAGCATGCGTTGTGCAGGAAGAGATTTGCCTGGCAGAATGAATACTATGCAGTCTCTGTTTCAGCGTCAGCGGTTGATAAAGTGCGGGCATACATCAGGAACCAGGAACAGCATCATCGCAAAAGGTCGTTTCGCCGCGAATTCGATCAATTTGTTGAAGAATTCGGGTTTGAAAAATTCCCGGATGAGGCAGATGAGCAGGATATTTTGATTTGATGGATTTTGAATTGATTTGAATTGATTTGAATTGATTTGAATTGATTTGAATTGATTTGAATTGATTTGAATTTTATTAATTGCTAAGGGCTTAAGCCCTTAGCAATTAAATTAATAATAAAAAATTCTGATTATTTCCTGGAAGATGATTCTTTGGCGAGGCTGATTTTGCCATTCTCAAGCTCCATTGTGTAATACTCACCTCCATACAATACATGATGCAGCGTTGCTTTCAGATCGAGCTGCCCGGGTTCTTTGATCGTTTCTCCGCCGATGTCAGGGTTTAGTCCAAAGAAACATTTTACCATTACCTGCGACATTCCAATTCCGGCAATGGCGTCGCGCGCATGCCATCCGCGTTCCGCAATTCTCACACGTGCATTTCCGTTTTCCTTGTTGTCGCCCCACAGCTCATGCGCTTGCGACCAGGCGCCTTCGTGCGTGAGTGGCTCCATGGCCCTGAAAAAATTCAACGCTTTTTGGGACTGACCAAATTGCACCAACGCATCCATGGTGGCCGCGGGCCAGCCATCGAAGGCTCCCAATGGCCCATGGTCCGGCCGATCAGAATTTTTTGCGGCAATGTCCTGTAAGGATTGGGCGCGCATCCAGCGGCTTGTCATCAACTCACGATAAAGAAAATCAACCATCTCCCGACGCATCTGCTCGGGGATATCCTGTGGAATGAATCTTCCTGTATAGATGAAATCCATCACATGGCGCACTTCAACCGCTTTATTATTGGGGTAAACACATTTCCATATTCCATCTCCGGCATAAAGTTTCATCAGCAATGGCAACATCATGTCTGCCTTTTTATCGAGCTCATCGGCTTTCGCGATGTTGTCTTTCTGACGGTACAGGGCTGCGGTTTCACGCATCATCCAGATATAGGTGGCGTTGAAAGACGGAACGATATGCTTGTACGTCGGCACACATTCCAGGAGGTTCCATTCGTCATCACCGAAATCGGCGAGCTTGTAGACCTCATCCGTACACCCTGGTTTTCCATAAGATGACGTCCGTTCCCAGGTAGTGGCGTATTGCTCGAGTGTTTCGAGTATGGTGCGTCCGTTGACAACCTCATCCAGAAATTTATAGTCCTTCGTGATCACGAGGTAGGAGCGGATCAGTTGAAAGAGTGCATAATAATTTGCCGAGTAAGCATTGCCCACACCTGTCCCGCCAAAATTGTCGAAGCCGTAGTTTTTGCCCGGGTCTACTTTCAGCCAGAGCAAGATATTGTCTTTCAGTCGTTCCGGATCAGAAAGTGCCTGGATAAATGCCCATTCGGTATTGTCCCAGAAAAACGAGATCGATGCGCCCCACTTCGGGCCTCCCGTGAGGACCACGCGTTTATATTGGGGAAGATTGGTGTTTGTCATATACAACATCGTCAGCGGGCCGGTGTAGTAAACCCTGCTGACAAGGGTATCCTCCGTCTCGAGCACCGGAAAGCAACCCGAAATAAAGTCGTTGCCGGGCGTGAATATTTTAGCCCATCTGTTTTCCCAGAAGGTCTGGACATCGTCGAACTTTTGCCTGAAATCCTGCTTAAGCATGCTAAGGTGTTGCTTAACTGATGCCTTATTGTCACCGTACACCATAAAGTACTCTATCGTTCTGGTTTCACCTGGTTCCAACTGATATTCCCAATGTGCCGTTCCACCGCTGTTGAACGTCCTTTTCGCATCCGGGTCATTTACAAAACCGAAGCCCGTGACAGCTTCCGTTTCTGTATCCGTGACAAGGATCCATTCTCCATTCACCTCTGTCGTGTATTTCGCAGCGTTAAGAATGTCCTGATCTGTCGGTAGTGTCGATTTCGTTCTTTTGCCGGTAGGCTGGCCGTTGATCAGCTCTTCGATTTCCACGTCGCCCGTTCTCGCAGGCGTGGTTATGGTTTTTCTTACAAAGTCGATCTCGTCATCACGTGTTGTCTGTTTGCCCCGAAGGGTCGGGAAAGGATACCACCATTGCCAGTCACCTCCATATTTACTGATGAAGCCGATCACGTCGAGATCGACGGCGGTTCCCTGCTTTTCGGCACTTGTGTTGGCGATGTCTACTTTCCAGAGAAATCCATCTTCTTCAGGCAGCATCCTTGTCGAGGAAAGAATGTCGTAGTTCTTAAATGAGGTTCTGCGCAATGTCTGGTAAGGTTGCCAGCGGAACGCCTGGACTCCCGGGACTTCACCATTTACTTTCAGCACGCCCGTGTGATAACCTCCACTATAGGGAGCGGAGGCGAACCAGCTGATGGACGTCATGTCTCGGTTGACGAGCGCCTGTCCCCTGAAGTTCCTGAGTGACGGCTCCATCGCCACGGTGTCGGCAGCCACCCAGTCGGCAGCGATTTTCTGCAACGAGGGAATTGCGCTCACGGATGGACCCGACTCTGTTTTGACAGAGGGTGCGCAGCCGCCCAGAGCGAGAAGGCAGATGATGATAAAACAATAAGAGAGACGGATATTTTGCATATTGATCACAGGTATTTGAGTATTTAAAAATAGGTAAAATTTATTTGTTCATATGTTCATACATATTAAATTTTCTTTTAATTTTGTTAACAACCAAACGGTAATGCAGACTTTATTCCGGATCTCTTTTCTCGCCCTATGTGTGATCTTCGTTTCCTGTACTATGCCGCAGGAGACCGCTGAGGACGAAACGGTTTCCTTTAAAGTACAACGGGCAGACGAGTGGACATCGCTCTTCAAACGCTCGCACGGATGGTTTGGCGGTGACGGTATTTTTGCCATTCCGTTTTCAGGTGATGACCGGTCTGCATCCTCAGACAGCATTCTTTTCCTGTTCAGTGACACGATGGTGGGAGAGATCAGCAATGACTCATTACTGCCCGGCTATACCATGGTCAACAATTCCTGCTTGGTGCTCAGGGGAAAAGAGCCAGTCGAAGCCAATGCAAAGTTCCTTGTCAAAACGGACAGCCTGGGTAAGCCTTCAACCTTGTTTGTGCCCTCAACCCCCGGCGTTCAAAAGGAAGATTACTATTGGCTCGGCGATGGATTTGTGAATACGGCAGCCGACAGCAGTCTTTATATTTTTGCCTATCGAATACGGAATACCACGGGTGGATCACCTTTCCCGTTTCGCGAGGTAGGCAATGCATTGATCGTTATTCCTCCCGGGTCGAAGTATCCGTTTGCCAATCATCGTCAGCTTGAGTTGTCGTTCAGCAACACGCTCGATTCCTTGAACATCTCGCTGGGAGCCGGTGTCCATGCCGACGGCGATGGTTTCATTTACATCTACGGCATCAGGGGAAGGAATAAGGAGCTGATCGCCGCACGGACAAAAGCGGAGGCAATTGAAAATTTTGATGCATGGGAATTTTACAATGGCGATACATGGAGCGGAGAGATTAGTGGAGCCAGGGCCATCTCGGATAGCGTTTCGAACGAATTGAGCGTTACACCCATCGGTGATGGTAAGTATGCCCTGATCTATCAGTACTCCGGGATCATGCCCACGATCTTCATGCAAATCGGCTCTACACCCGTTGGTCCGTTCGGTCCGAGACTGAAAGTTTGGGATACCACGGCTGACATCAACGAGAAAGATCTTTTTACCTACAACGCGAAAGCACATCCTGCTATCTCGAAACCAGGCGAGCTACTGGTGAGCTATAATGTGAACAGTTTCGACTTCGTCCGTCAGATCAGTAAAATACCCGATCTGTATCGGCCCCGTTTTATCCGTATCACCTTTGAAAACAATTAGTCTTACCCACCTATGGAAATGACACACACGATAGAAAAAACATCAACAGCTGTCACATCGGGCTTTGTAATAAAAGTGTCTGTAGTAGCGGCATTGGGTGGCTTGTTGTTCGGATATGACACGGCGGTGATCGCCGGCGTCATCGGGTTTCTTCAGAAAAAATTTGATCTCTCGCCGGCAATGGTAGGGTGGGCCGCGAGCAGCGCCATTTGGGGATGTATTTTCGGTGCCATGTTCGCAGGTTATCTCAGCGATGTGATCGGAAGGAAGAAGGCGCTCATCATCACCGCCATATTATTTTTCATTTCATCCATAGGGGCTGCTTTTCCGACAAACCTTACGCAGTTTGTCGCAGCACGGTTTATCGGTGGACTTGGCATCGGCGCTGCGTCGATGCTGTCACCGCTATATATCTCGGAAATTGCCCCGGCAAAAATACGGGGCACACTGGTGAGCCTTTATCAGCTGGCGATCGTCATCGGCATCAATCTGATCTATTTCGTGAATTTCAAGATCGCGGCAATGGGCGATGAAGCATGGAATGTTGACGTTGGGTGGCGTTACATGCTGGCTTCAGGTGCGTTGCCCGCGGCCTTGTTCCTGATACTGTTGCTCATCGTTCCGGAAAGCCCACGCTGGCTCATTAAGAAACGGAGAGATGAAGAAGCGTTCGTTACACTCGAGCGTGTGAATGGAAGTCAAAAGGCACGCGAGATTATGGCCGATATTCAGCGTGCGCTCGCACAGGAGACCGGCACGCTCGGCGAGCTCTTTGGTTCAGGGCTAAGGATGGCGTTGTTGGTCGGGGTGATGTTGGCCCTATTCTCCCAGATCACCGGTATCAATGCCATCATTTACTATGCTCCTGAAATATTCAAGAGTATAGGCTTCGGAGCGGAGTCGGCGTTCCTTCAAACGGTGCTGATCGGTGTCATCAATACGGTGTTCACGTTTGTGGCGATCTGGCTGATCGATCGCGCGGGCCGGAAGACATTGCTGATATGGGGTGTTACCGGTATGGCTATCTGTCTGGCTGCCGTCGGGCTTTGCTTTTACTTTGAGCTGACAAACGGTCCATGGTTGCTGATCTTCATCCTCGGCTACATCGCCTGCTTTGCATCGTCACTGGGACCTATTCCATGGGTGCTGATATCTGAAATTTATCCGACAAAAACTCGAGGCATAGCCATGTCGTTCTGCACGATCGTCCTGTGGATAGGGGTGGTGTGCATCACACAATTCACACCTGTACTTCTGGAGAACATTGGTGGCGCCTTTACATTCTGGGTGTTCCTGCTGAATGCGATCATTCTGCTGATCTTCATTCTGAAGAAGGTGCCCGAGACCAAGCAGAGAACGCTGGAAGAGATAGAACAAAGTTGGAAACATTAATACGCTGACATGCAAATCGGAGTAGGTGTCGACATGGGCGGAACCCGGATCAAGATAGGTCTCGTGGGGAACGGCGAGCTGATCGCAGCCGCAAGCATTCCGGCTTCCGCACACGTAAGTCTCGCGCAACGGCTTGACGAGATCGCTGTAGAGGTGAATGCCCTGCTTGAAACGCACCGCTGTACACCAATCGGGATTGGCATTGCCTATCCCGGCATCGTGGATGCACAACAGAAGAAGATACTTTCCAAATACGTGAAGTATCCCGATGCCCGAAACATCGACCTTGAGGCGTGGGCCCGCGACAAGTGGAATATTCCGCTGGCGATCGAAAATGATGCCCGTGCCGCGTTGGTCGGTGAATGGCAATACGGCGCAGGGAAAAACTGCAGCGATCTCGTTCTGATCACACTCGGAACGGGTGTAGGATCTGCAGCGCTGATGGACGGCAAGCTTGTGCGGGGCAGGTATCATCTGGCAGGCAACCTCGGTGGACACATGTCCATCAACCTTCACGGAAGTGAATGTAATTGCGGCCACACGGGTTGTGTCGAGTCCGAGGCATCGACCTGGGCCCTGAAAAAAATTGCTACCGGGTCACCCGGCTTTAAGGCGAGTGCGCTTTCCCGCGAACCCGAGATAGATTTCAATACGGTTTTCAGACTGGCCAGGGAAGGCGACGAGCTGGCGATGCGGATCAGGGAGAACTGTTTAAAGGCCTGGTCTTTTGCCATCGTCAATCTCATTCTCGCCTACGATCCGCAACGCGTGGTGATCGGTGGTGGCATCATGAAAAGCAAAGACCTTATCATACCCTATGTAGAAAAAATGATCGCAAAAGATAACTGGATAAATGATAACCTGATAGAGCTGGTTTCCGCAGAACAGGTGGAATATGCAGGGATACTGGGAATGTATTATTTGACCACACAATTGAAAAAAGACCGTATGCCCATATGAGGAGCTCGAATTTTG
>CBHTUB010000059.1:0-18217 GCA_966095595.1 uncultured Chryseosolibacter sp.
ATCTTTAAAGATTAATGTATTGATGGTCAATATTTTACAAAACCGGTCTGAATATTGGTTGATTGAGTGGAGTTAAACCAATTGTATGAAATCCCTTCTTGGAAAAATCATTGGCTTCTTGCGAAGAGAATGGTTTTTGTTCGTAATGCTCGCCGCTATCACTATCATCATTTTTCTCTTCTCCCGCTGTCAGCTGCTTTAGGTCTCGCTATTTAGAAACATATTAAAATAAACCGGTTCATTGCTTGGTAAACCGTCGGGAAGTATTTTGCGCACTCCTAAACTTCACGAGACAAACTTTTTATGAATTGGTTTACGAACTTTTTCTCCAGTACGATCGGGAGAAAATTGCTGATGGCCTTAACCGGTCTGTTTCTCATCCTCTTTCTTGTTGTTCACCTGGCTGGCAATCTTCAGCTTCTTCACGACGATGGAGGGCGAGCGTTTAACATCTACGCACAGTTCATGACGAGTAATCCGTTGATCAAGACGGTCTCTTACGTGAACTACTTCTTTATTCTTCTCCATATTTTCATCGCCATTGTATTGACGGGTAAAAACACAAGTGCAAGGGGCGGTGTGGGATATGCGGTCAGCAATAACCCTTCGACATGGGCGTCGAGAAATATGGGTATACTGGGAACGATCCTCGCGATCTTCCTGGTCATCCACCTGAAAGGCTTTTGGTACGAGATGCATTGGGGCGGTATCTCCACCCAAAACTACGACGGCACCGAGTATAAGGACCTTTTTGCAGTGGTGGATTTTGCATATTCCAGCATTGCGTATGTAGGAGTATACGTGGTGTGCATGATCTTTCTGGCATTCCACCTCTATCACGGCTTCGGAAGTGCATTCCAGACACTCGGACTGAACCATATCAAATATAACGGTGCGATCAAATTCGTAGGTGTAGCCTTCGCGATCATCGTGCCCGCGCTCTTCGCGCTTATTCCAATCATGATGTACCTCAACTAGAACTTCATATATGAAATTAGACGCAAAAATTCCTGAAGGACCCATATCGGAGAAGTGGGACAAGCATAAGTTCAACCTGAAGCTTGTTAACCCTGCCAACAAGAGAAAATATGAAGTCATCGTTGTAGGGACTGGTTTGGCTGGTGCCTCCGCAGCAGCTTCTCTTGCAGAGCTCGGTTACAATGTAAAGGCGTTCTGTTTCCAGGATAGCCCGAGACGCGCGCACAGTATCGCCGCCCAGGGCGGTATCAATGCCGCAAAAAATTACAGGAACGACGGCGATAGCATCTATCGCCTGTTTTATGATACCATCAAGGGTGGTGACTACAGGGCACGCGAGGCAAACGTCTATCGCCTTGCCCAGGTAAGCGTAGACATCATCGACCAGTGCGTTGCGCAAGGCGTACCCTTCGCACGCGAATATGGTGGCTTGCTCGATAACCGTTCTTTCGGTGGTGCGCAGGTTTCCAGAACGTTCTACGCACGTGGACAAACCGGTCAGCAATTGTTGCTGGGAGCATACAGCGCGCTTAACCGTCAGATCGCCGCAGGAAAAGTAAAGATGTACAATCGTACAGAGATGCTCGATGTAGTTGTTGCTGACGGAAAAGCCAGAGGTATCATCACCCGCGACCTTGTAACGGGTAAAATAGAAGCGCATTCAGGTCACGCCGTATTGCTATGTACCGGTGGATACGGTAACGTGTTCTTCCTTTCTACCAATGCAAAGGGATCCAACGTTACTGCCGCGTGGCGTGCCCATAAGAAAGGTGCATTGTTTGCCAACCCTTGCTTTACCCAGATCCACCCGACGTGTATCCCCGTTTCCGGAGATCACCAATCCAAGCTTACGCTGATGTCGGAGTCCCTGCGTAACGACGGGCGCGTTTGGGTGCCGAAAGTCGCAAGGCCGGGACTCAAGGCAAAAGATGCTGCCAACATTCCGGAAGCAGAAAGAGATTACTTCCTCGAAAGAAAATATCCATCATTCGGAAACCTGGTACCTCGCGACGTTGCTTCACGAAATGCCAAGTACGCCTGTGATGAAGGAAAAGGTGTGGGATCAGGACTCGCCGTATTCCTCGATTTTGCCGACGCCATCAAACGCGACGGCCGCAAAACGATCGAGGAAAAATATGGAAACCTGTTCGACATGTATCAGCAGATCACAGGTGATAACCCATACGAAGTTCCAATGATGATCTATCCTGCGGTGCACTACACCATGGGTGGTCTCTGGGTCGATTACAACCTGATGACCTCGGTTCCGGGACTCTATGCGCTCGGCGAAGCAAACTTCTCTGATCACGGCGCCAACCGCCTCGGAGCAAGTGCGCTCATGCAGGGCCTTGCCGATGGATATTTCGTTATCCCTTCAACCATCGGCGATTACCTCGCCAATATCGGGTGGAGTGATAAAGTCGGAACGGATCATCCTGCATTCAGGGAGGCTATGGCCGATGTGCAGGCACGCATCAGCAAGTTGTTGAGCATAAAAGGAAAGAAAACAGTAGATCAGATGCACCGCGAGCTGGGTCTCACGATGTGGGACTTCTGTGGCATGTCCCGCACGGCCGAAGGTCTCAAGAAGGCAAAGACCAGGATACAGGAGCTTCGTGCAGAGTTCTGGACAAATGTCAATGTGCTCGGAAGCGGTAACGAATTGAATCAGGAGCTCGAGAAAGCCGGCCGCGTTGCCGACTTTATGGAGCTTGGAGAGCTGATGGTCGATGATGCATTGAACCGCTCAGAGTCATGCGGCGGTCACTTCCGCGAAGAATCACAGACTCCTGATGGCGAAGCATTGCGTAAAGACGATGAATTCGCCTATGTCGCAGCATGGGAGTACACAGGTGATAACAAACCTGAGACCCTTCACAAGGAGGAACTGCACTTCGAAAATGTTAAACTAACCCAACGTAGCTATAAATAATATGAAGATAACGCTTAAAGTATGGAGACAACAGAACGCTAACTCCAGGGGAGGTTTCAAAACCTACCAACTCGATCACGTGTCTTCTGATATGTCATTCCTCGAGATGTTCGATGTGCTCAACAATGACCTTGTTCAAAAAGGGGAGGAACCGATCGCGTTCGATCATGACTGCCGCGAAGGTATTTGTGGCATGTGCTCGATGTACATCAACGGCCGTCCGCACGGGCCATTGCAGACTACCACTTGCCAGCTTCACATGAGGACTTTCAAAGACGGTGAAACAATTACCGTGGAGCCATGGAGGGCAAAGGCATTTCCCGTGATCAAGGACCTTGTGGTTGACAGAACCTCTTTCGAACGAATACAACAGGCAGGTGGTTATATCTCCATTAATACCGGTGGTGTTCCGGATGCCAACGAAATAGCCATTCCGAAGGTGATTGCAGACAAAGCTTTTGATGCTGCGGCTTGTATCGGATGTGGTGCTTGCGTTGCGGCCTGTAAAAATGCATCTGCCATGTTATTTGTGAGCGCGAAAGTATCTCAGCTCGCATTGTTGCCGCAGGGACAGCCCGAGCGCAAGACACGTGTTGAGAATATGGTTGCACAGATGGATGCAGAAGGCTTCGGCTCATGTACAAACACGCTCGCCTGTGAAGCTGAATGTCCAAAAGGCATCAGCGTGACAAATATTGCGCGCATGAATCGCGAATACTATGCTGCGAAGATTTCGTCTGAAAATGTTTAGTAATAAATAACCTTTTTCGATAAGAGCCACTGATGAAGTGGCTTTTTTCATTTGGGCGCTGACGTTATACGATATGGCATCTTTTTATTGCGGATGACCTCGTTAGTTTACGACGATCAGCTGCGAATGTTCGGCCACGTTTTAGTTCAGAACCCGACGCGGCGATTGCAACGCTTATTTCCCCATGTACTATTCGATAGCGTGAAATAAAAAAAGATGCGGGGAATCGTTCCGTTCGAAACGATGGAAGAATGTCAGTGCGGATGCAGGTTTATGATGGGAACGCTACGCAAGTTGGGCAGCACGTTGCCAGTACTCGAGTCTTTTGTCCATCAACGCAAACCAGAGTGGTGGCACCATGGCGATCATGATCATCGTAGGGTAGCCAAACGGTAACTGCGGACTTTCATCGTAGTGATTCAGGACCTGGTATCGCTTGTGCGCATAGGCGTGATGATCTGAATGACGTTGAAGCTGGAACAGGAAAAAGTTGCTCAGCAGGTGACTTGCATTCCAGGAATGGAGTGGATTCACGCGTTCATACCGCCCCGGCGAGATCTCCTTACGGGATATGCCGTAGTGCTCGACATAATTGACGAGCTCGAGCAGTGTAAAGGCAATAAAACTCTGCGTAAAGAAAAATGCGGGAACTTCCCATGTGATCCTTCCGGCAACGCTGCTCGCCAGGGCTGTCAGCACCACGCAAAAGATCACGGGTAGGACGGCGAAGCGGATCATTTCATTGTGAATACTGATCACGGAGTAGCCTTTTCTCGACAAGCTTTCCTTCTCGAGTTTCCAGGCATGCGAATATCCGCCGAACACCGATCGCACCCAAAACGAGTAAAAGTTCTCATGTTTGCGCGCTGTCGCCGGGTCCTCCGGTGTGGCGACGTAAACGTGATGTCCGCGGTTATGCTCGATGTAGAAATGCATGTAGCACACCGTCATCAGCAGGGCTTTCCCGTAGAACCGTTCGAGCTCCGTTTTTTTATGACCAAGCTCATGCGCGACAGTTATGCCGATACCGCCTGTCACGAGGGCAAAACTCAACACGAAACCAACCCATTCGACAGCGTTGGCAAGCCTTCCCTGTGTTACAACGATGGCACCCCACACCAAAAATGCCATCTGGAAATAGGCCCAGCAGTAAGTAACAAACCGGTAGAAAAATTCCTCGCCTTTCGCCCTGGCCTCGTCGGCCGGTACGTTAGAGGTGTCGATCCCGAGCCATTGGTCGATTGCCGGGATGATGAGGAACGAGAAAACAATCGCGAGGTAGTTCCAGTATCCGCCCATATAATATCCTGTGATAACAAGGGCCGGGATAATAAACGCGGTAAAGAAACCTATTTTCTTCAATAACAGTTTCATAGATGTAATTTAGGAATTTCAGCTCGAATAGTCCATCGCCACGTGCCGATCGGTGATTGTCGATTAATTAACCTACCTTTACGCTTTATTTCATTTAGAACACAACTTATTACATGCAATCATTCGAAACCCTGGGCCTCTCCGGGGAACTTCTCGAAACCATCAAAAAGATCGGCTTCGAACAACCCACTCCGGTTCAGCAGCAGGCCATCCCTGTTCTTCTTAAAGGCGACCAGGATGTAGTAGCACTCGCGCAGACCGGCACCGGCAAGACCGCTGCATTCGGTTTGCCCCTGATAGACCTCATCGACGACTTCGATAAAACCACCCAGGCTCTTGTTCTTGCGCCTACACGGGAATTATGCCTTCAGATCACCAGCGACCTTGAAAAATTTTCACGTAATGTGAAAGTGCTTAACATCGTTTCGGTTTACGGAGGTGCAAGCATTGTAGATCAGATCAAAAAAGTAAAGAAAGGCGCGCAGATCGTCGTCGCGACTCCGGGACGTCTGATGGACCTTCTGTCGAGAAAAGTCGTCCGGCTCGAGGAGATCCGTTTCGTGGTGCTTGACGAAGCTGACGAAATGCTAAACATGGGCTTCAAGGAAGACATTGATCATATCCTTTCCCACACGCCGGACAGCAAACGTGTCTGGTTGTTTTCCGCGACGATGCCACGTGAAGTTCGCGCAATCGCGAACACCTATATGAATAGCCCCGTGGAGCTGACCGTGGGAGAACGGAATCAGGGCAACCAGAACATCGAGCATCAGTATATGGTAGTCGATGAACGGGATCGTTACGCCGCGCTTAAACGTATTGTCGACTATAACCTCGATATATTTGGTGTCATTTTTTGCCGCACAAAGGTCGACACACAGAGAATCGCCGAACACCTGATCCGCGATGGCTACAACGCCGACGCGCTTCATGGTGACCTTACGCAGCAGCAGCGTGACAAGGTAATGCGGAGCTTCCGCAGTAAGGCATTGCAGCTCCTGGTAGCTACAGACGTCGCGGCACGCGGCATCGACGTGAACAACATTACGCACGTCATCCATATGAACATGCCGGACGAGATAGAATTCTATACACACAGGAGTGGAAGGACGGCCCGCGCGGGTAAGACGGGAATTTCAATCGCGTTGATCACGAGGAAAGAAATTCAAAAGATCCGTCAGATCGAAAAAATGATCAAAACCACTTTCCAGAAGAAACTGGTTCCAAATGGGGTAGAGGTTTGCGAGAAACGGGTACTGAACATCGTACATCGTTTACGCGAAGTGCAGCTTATCGAGGACGAGATCGCTCACTTCCTGCCGCGCGTTAATGAAGAATTGAAAGACCTTAGCAAGGAGGAGATCATCAAACGATTCACATCGCTCGAGTTCAATCACTTCCTCGACTATTACCGCGATTCTCCGGACCTCAATAAATCCGAAAAGACCGATAGGGGAGGTGACCGCGAATCAGGTGGAGGATATGTAACCGGCGACAGACTGTTCATCAACATTGGTAAAATGGATGGACTTGATGCCGGTAAGCTGTTGTCGCTGATCTGCGACCGATCGAGACTAAGCCGCGATAAGATTGGTAAAATAGACCTTAAGGGAGCATACTCGTTAGTTGAAGTTGATAAAGACTTCTCCGATGTAGTGCGTGAGAATCTTCACGGATTTGAGTACAAGGGAAGAATCGTCAGAATAGAAGTGACTGACGATCGTGAAGATGGTTCAGGCAGAAAATCGGGAAGGAATCGTTCAGAAAAACGCGGGGGCGATTCGGGCAAGGGGAAGAAGAGGAAATCGAAGAAGTGGTAGAGCGACAGTCTCACATTTCAAATTTCAGATTTCAGGATTAAGGTCCTGTCTTGATCGTCGTGAATTTGAGATCTGGAATGTGGGATTTGAAATATCATTCCGACGCCATCTGGAACAACGGACGCTTGTCGTAAAAGGTGTCCGAATGCATCTCGTTGAGGAAATCGTGATTCTGCTCGACGAACTTGTTATAGCGTAGTGCGATCTGATCGTACGTATTCCTTAATTCAATGACACGCTGATCCACCACCCGGATATGGTCTACCAGTTTTTGCAGTGTGGTATTGTAGGCAAACTGACGTTGAGATTCTGCCAGACTGATCAGTTCCGTCACGAGTGCGTTTGATGCGAAATCATACTCTTCGATCACGTCGGGATTAGCCATTGTCTTGAGGGTATATCGCGCGTTGGTGAGGGAGTTCAGCCTCGTTTCATAGGATTTCAGCAATTCAATATCCGTCGACCGGCCTACCATAAGTTCGTGTACAATGTTGTGCATGGCTTCTATCTTATGGTTGTCGTCGGTGATGATCATATTCCAGGCTTCGACTAAGCTATCCTGTATTGAAAGATATGTTTCAGTGAGGGAATCGGCTTTGGTGAACTGTGTTTGGGGGGATTGTTGTTTTTCGCCACATGCCGCCATGATCAACAGCGCAGAAAGGAGAAAAAGGCCTGGGAAAGACTTTTGGGTGATCATGTACGGGTTCCTTAAACTCACGATACGGGATATTGAAGAAAATGTTTTGACTTCCATCTTTTATTCACGCAATCGGGGCTCCCTCTTTAAATTCTAATCTATCTCTAATTGAGCGGCTTGAATTGCTCGAAAGCTTCCTTACAGTTATTACAGTAATAGATCGATCGGCACAACGTAGGCCCAAAGGTATTACGAAGTTCAGTGTTGGAAGTATTGCACCTCGGACAAATCGCGTGCTCGAGGATCTCCAGGTCGTCAATGAGCGCCGAGGGTGGTGGCGGAGCAAGCCCGAACTGTTTCAGGGCCGCCCGTCCTTTTTCAGAGATCTTGTCGGAATTCCAGGGCTCCTTAAAGCTTACGTTTATATCGATGCTTTTGATGCCGTGGTTCTCCAGCACGCTGCGGATATCATCCTTCATCATTTCTATGGCCGGGCAACCGACAAATGTCGGGGTCATTTCAATCCGCACACGATCGCCGGCTATCTCAACGCCCGTTATGACTCCCAGGTCCACGATCGATAAAACCGGGATTTCCGGGTCTTTTACTTCCTCCAGCCATTGATAGATATCGTGGATATTGTTTTGCATCGCTATGATTGATATACAATATCAAATGATCCTTTGATGACCTGATTCAAATGATGCTTCATGTGCCTCACATAATCCTCGGCCAGCCATTCCAGGCTGTGAAGGGTGTTCGTTTCGCATTGCCGCTTGTAATTGCTTTCCGGCATCGTCATCAACACAGAAACAATTCTTTTGTTAATGAGTTTCCAGAGTTGAATTATTTCGTGTTTGTCCATGCCCTGATAGCCGTTGGCCTGCACCCAGAGATCCTGGTTGTAGGTAATTTTTGGAGGCGTGGACTCGTACTGACCTGTAATGAACCGACGGAGGTTGTTGTGCGCGGAATCGATGAGATGGCCGACCACTTCCTTTCTGCTCCACTTGTTTGGCAGTGGCTTGTCTGAAAAATCCTGTTCGTCGATCAGGTCGAACTTTGCTGCGAAGGCATCGATGATCTCGTTGAGCTCACGTGCTGTCTCTTTCATTGCTGTTACCATTCGGCTGTTGGATCAATTCTGAATACTTCCGACATCTCATCAAGTAATGGCTGAAGATGCTCACTGTGTTTACCGATTCTTCCTCCATACACCGGAGTTACAGTGTTGAGATCGGGCAGTTGTAGTTTAGTGGCTTTGAGAACCTCGGCGATCTTCACTTTCCATCGTTTCAAAACTTCCTCCTCACCGGCAAAAAATCCGTGCGCAATTATTTCTTTTTCGTAAGGCGACGGTTCAAATATGCCCAGCGCATAGGGAAGCGCTGTCACCAGCGATTTTTGTAAACGCGAGATACTTTCCTCAGTGGCGGTTCCAAGCTTTTTCACCCAGGTGTTGGCGTGCAGGGTGTGGTACTTCATTTCACCCCTCACTTTCACTGCCAGTTCTGCCAATGGCTTGAACGACGAGTTCATCAGAAGCTCGAACCGTATGGCCAGTGAGATGTCGAACAGGAAATGGCGGATCAGGCTAAAGTCATACTCACCGTTCGGTAACTCGGTAAGGATACAGTTGTGGAACTGTTCGGCATTTCGGGTGAAGGCTACAGTGTCCGGTGGTTGTTCGCCCAGCTCATGAAGCATTTGATAAATGGCCTGGCTTTGGCCTACCTTGTCTTGCGCCATGGAAGAGAACGCGATATCCTCTTCGAGCAACGGGCCGAAACCTGTCCATTCTGAATTCCGGTGGCCGATGATCAGCAGGTCATCGGCGATCTTGTACAGGAGCTCTTTTAATGCAACTTCACTCATAGTGTTCTAGCCGATCGCGGCACGTTTATCAAGAAATTGTTTTAGCTTATCTCCACCCTTGTAGTCGGCGGCATCGCGGAATTTTTTCTCGGGCAATGTCAGCCAGAGATCTTTGTCCCCGGGATCGGTGAATCTTATGTCGGAAGTTTTGATAGCCCAGACGTTGTAAACCATCTTGTCGCCTCTCAGCGTTCGGCCCGCAAGCCAGATCGCTTCCTGTGGGCCGCCCGCCGTCACGGAACCTGCGTGTACGTGCTGCTTGCCCCGCTTTGCAAGATGAAAGATCTCATAGGATTCTTTGGGGCCCTTATCCTGTGGCTCAACGATCACATCATAAACGTTGATGTCACCTTCGGTCATAGGCGAAACAAATACGTTTCGGGTATCGGTAACGTATAGTGACGTACAAAGAAACCTTCTGGTGAACGTTTCTTTTGCCAGTACGTACGCCATTTCCAGATCGGGTGCATGTACGGCGCCTTCATGCTGAAAGGGTTTGCCATCTTTTGGCTGAACAAATGCTTCGAACGTTCCTAGTTGGTCCAGGGGAGCTTTGGGATTGATCTGCCCGGGTTGCCCTATAGGTGGCAGGCGATTTACACGTGGATCTAACGATTTCACTTTATCTGGTCTTAAATAAATATCAGCTTGGGTATAATCTTTTTTATTACCGCGCAATTAAGCGTTCTGTTTTGTAAATTATATCTATGAAATACGTCGAATTGCTATGGGCCCTGGACATTCTGTCACGGTATTGCCCGAAGTACCACAGCACCGAATTTTTTCTGCTGGCTGATGACATCCTGAAATGGCTGAATAATGAACTACCAGAGGACAGCAGCGCGCTTCAATATCTTAAAGATTCATTCGGATCACCCTCCGAAGCGCTTCGCTCGATCTGGCGGGAGATTCAGCTTCTTTCCACGCCGTTGCTCAACGCCAACTAGGCCAGCGGTGTAACATACGCCATGTCGCGTGTCTTCAGCGCTTCGCGCACCCATCGTCCGCGCTCTTCGGCGATCCTCCGCACTTCCAGTCTCTCCTTATTGCATGGACCATCTCCGTTGATGACACGTTTGAATTCTTCCCAATCCGGTTCGGTGTACTCCCACTTGCCGGTCTGCTCGTTCTTGCGAAGTTTTGGATCGGGAATCGTAAAACCAAGCTCCCAGATCTTCGGAACATACATGTCAAGGAACTGATTTCTCATATCGTCGTTGGTAGCCATCTTCACCTTCCACCTCATCAATACCTCAGTGTGTGCGGAGATCTTGTCCGACGGGCCAAAGAAATGCATCATCGGAGGCCACCAGCGGTTGATGGCTTCCTGGAACATCTGGCGTTGCTTTTCCGTGCCTGTCGCGAGATAAATAACGCAGTGATGACCGTATTTCAGGTGAAATGACTCTTCCGCGCAAATCCTATCGAGTGCCCTGCAATACGGGCCGTAGCTGCCTTTGGCGTTGGCCAACTGGTTGACAATGGCACCTGCATCCACAAGCCATGAAATAAAGCAGGAGTCTGCCCAGGTAAAGGCGGGGTAATTGAAAATATTGGAGTATTTGGATTTTCCTGAGATCAGGTCCAGGATCATTTGTTCACGGCTTTTGCCAAGGGTCTCCGCGGCGCTGTAAAGCAGCTGGGCGTGACCAACCTCATCCTGGACTTTTGCCATGAGGGCGAGTTTTCTTCGGAAACCAGGAGCTCTCGTGATCCACGTTCCTTCGGGCAGGGCGCCGATGATCTCGCTGTGGGCATGCTGCTCGATCATGCGGATCAGCTGCTTGCGGTAGAGGTCCGGCATCCAGTCGGTGGGCTCGATCTTCTCGCCGCGGGCGATTCTTGCTTCAAATTCCGCAAGTTTTACCGGGTCTTCGGTCTGGAGACTATCTGTTTTAATTCCCTCAAAAGTGTTACCGCCACCGTACATAGGCCTGAATTTAATGGAAACGTTTGAAAACGATCCCAAAGATAATAAAACCAAACACTTGTTAGTGGATGGTTTTAAATTAAAACAGGCTTATCAGGAATTTTGTTTCAACCCGTTTACGAGCATATCGGAGAGCTGAACGCCCAGTTCTACCGGCTCGATAATACCACCGGACGGATCGTACCACATTGGCATCCAGTTCAGGGAAGAGAACAATGTCATAACCGCGAGTTTACGGTCTATGGTCTTCTTGAACTCACCCGTGCGAACGCCTTCCTCGATGATCGTTTTGAAACGATTGATATAATTGATCCGCAACAACAGAAAGTCACGCAGATAAGGCTGGCTCAAATGGCGGTGCTCATTCATGAAGACCGCAGAAGCGGTAAGATCCTTCGCCATCACCTGAATGTGGCCGACAATGCCTTTGCGCAACTTTTCGCTTGCGCTGACATTTTGTTTTTCGACCTCTTCAAGAGACTTTCTGAATTCGGCAGCCATGTCGAAACAGAGACTTCTGAGGATCTCTTCCTTTGACTTGATATGTGAATACAGACTGGCTGCTTCTATCCCGAGCAGTTGGGCGAGATCGCGCATCGAGGCTGCCGCATAGCCTTTTTCCTTGAAAAGCTCCGCAGCTTTCCTGATCACTTGTTCCTTCCTCGATAAATTTGCAATGGCTTCGGTCATAATATTTATAATATACGAAATAATTTACAAAGCTGAAAACGACTGCCGGTTCTTGCTGTTAACTTTGACAATATGAATTTCACGACCATCAAGGAGTACTTCTACAAGTTCCATAGCAGACTTATGCTTTTCCTGCTGATCCCGATCATTACTTTCATCGTGCTCTATCTTCAGCATTCGCCCGACACCTTCACACCCTATGAGTCACGTCATTTGAACACAATCGTTGTAGCGCTCATTATTACAGCGTGGCTTATCTACATGGTTTTACATATTAAAAAAATCAAATCAGCACGTAACGGCAAAGGACTTCGGCAAAAACTTGAAAAATATTTTCGCATAACAATCGTTCGTTACATCGTTATCGATGCGACTTCGTTTATGCTCGCGGGAGCATTTTTCGTGACGGGAAATGATTACTTCACTTATGCCTTCATCGGGAACTTGCTTGTAGCAGCGATCTTCTGGCCACGCGCGAAAAAAGTAAGCAACGATCTGAGACTACGCGGCGATGAAAGGAAGATGGTCTATTATAAAACAGATGTATTGTAGGAGGAAGAATTGAGAAGATAGAAGCGAGGAGTTGGAATCAGCGAATTTGAGCCTGACATCTTCTATCTCCTGACTCCTAAATTCTGTATTCCTTTTTTGAACGAACAGTAGGGAGATCAAAGTGAGGAGTTGAAATATAGAATTTGGGAGCTAGTGTCTTCTATCTCCTGCCTCCCAAATTCTATATTCCTTTTTTCTCAGAAGATCACCCCAAAGCTGAACGCATTCAACTTCGGTCCCTTGTCCTCGACAAACAATTCATTGAGGTCGTAGTTGAAGAAGAGGTCAGTTGAACGGAAGCCGAGCTGAAGACGCGCGCCATACCTGAAATTGTTGAGATAAAAGCTGTCGCGGTTCTTGTCCCGCTCGCGATCTCCGTCTTCCTTATAGGCAACCTTTGCATGGCTACCGATCCGGTACCCGACGTATGGCCCGATGCCTATCCGGAATGCGCTGTTATAACCATCCCACATTCTGGGCTTCCTGCTGTGATCGCCAAAATCAATGATGGGCACGACGGATGCGTTGATGTAACTCACCGTGAGCTTGCTCTTGATATGGTCAATGTCGTTGCGCGGGTCAGGTGTGAAGACCACGCCATCGTCATTCTTTCCGACGAGCATCCCATCATTTTCGAATTTGAAATTATACCAGCTTACACCGAGACCCCATTCGAGAAAGAAGTTCCTTCCGACCCGTGTTCGCTGGATAGACGATGCGGCGACATACCACGAGCCCCAGGGACGAACGGCGTAGGGAGCGTTCTCATTGTCGGGGAATTTTCCGTCAGAGAGATAGTTGTTGGTGCCAAGGTCAAAGTTGAACGACTGCCAGGTCCTCCCGATTCTGCTTCTTCTTCTCTCGACCTTGTTATTCCACTCTTCGTCATTCTCGTCCTCGTCGTTGTCGTCGCGATTCGATGTCCAGTCTTCCTGTCCGGAGGACGGTTGAGTCTGTGACGAATCCCGGGGAATCGTATCGTTGGCCTGGATCTTTTTCAGGATGTCGGTGAACAGTGCCTGAAAATCATAATGCTGCAACAGGTCGAGGTCACTCCGGTCTTCGATCGTAAATACAACCTTGCTTGTCTTCGCCAGTGAAACAATTACAGTATCTGTTTTTTGTTGTGCGTGTAGGTTCAGCGTTGATAATAACAATAGGGCAACACTCAATATTCTTCGATTCATACATCATCTGTTTTGACTACGTTCTTTTTCATTCTTAAAATTCAGCGCGAGAATTTCGTTTTTCTTCTGCCTGAGCTCGCCGAAAGGATCCTGATTGTGTTTCAGGTCATAGGCTTTGTCGAGCAGCTTTCGTAACGTAGATGGTTTTTTGTCGTCGGAGGTTGCTTCGCTGTTCTGATCTTTGTTTAAATATTTTGAATTCACTTCTTCTGCAGAATAGACAAGCGTGATAGCGTTGTCCGTTTCACGCACAGGTTCTTCAGCCGGGATCTCTTCAATCATGGCTACCGCATTGTCTGTCACAGCGGTAATATTTTCGGAGGTTACATTTTCCACCGAAGTGCCCTCTGCATCCTCTTCGAGCTTTCTATCCCCGAGCTGCTCATCCTCGACCTTCGCGATCGATCGCATCCTTTCGGTAACAACAACCTGATGAGATTGTTTGCTTTGATCTATGACCACCGTTTGTTCCTTTTCCGTGTTCCGTGCAACTGGTTGTTCAGCTACCGCTAGCTGCCCGGCTGCAGGAGTTTCAGCGCGGGTTTCTTTCCGTTGCTCTTTGGTGTCTGAACCCTGATTCTCTTTTTCGGCGATGTTGTCGGGACCGTCGATCGATGTTCTGAAGATGAGAATGCTGGCAATGGCAAATATGCTCACGCCCGCAGCGATCCTGAGCCACAACAATTTATCCTTACGTCGGTCAAGTTTGTGTTCAATTTTTGTCCATGCGCCGGCGGGAGCGGCTTTTTCGTAGCTGACGAGTTTTTCACTGAATAGCTTGTCCATCTTTTCCATCACTGTCTTGTTTTTTGTTGACCTGCGTACTCGTAATTCTGAAGCATCTTCTGGAGATAAGCCCTGGCGCGGCTCAATTGCGATTTGGATGTGTTTTCATTGATGCCCAGGTGGTCGGCGATCTCTTTATGCGAATAGCCGTCGATAGCATACATATTGAATACGACCCTGTAGCCGGGAGGCAATTGGCGGATCATGTTCATCAGATCCTCGGCCTCGAGGTGATCCGACAAATTTTCATAGTCAGGCTCGCGGTCTGCCTGTTCGAGATCGGTTTCAATATACATGTTCCGCGAACGGCGGAGATGTGTGAGAGCATCATTGACAATAATCCGCCTCAACCATCCTTCGAAGCTCCCTTCACCTTTGAACTGGTCTATCTTTTCGAAAATTTTAGTAAAGGCCGAAACAAGGATGTCTTCGGCTTCCATGGGGTCGCGAACATATCGCAGGCAAATGCCATACATTTTCCGGGAATACAAGTCATAGAGCTTCTGCTGAGACGCACGGTCGCGTTTCAGACAGCCTTTTATGATCTCTTCTTCCTTTGTCCTGTAAATTTTGAATTCCATTTACGTTCCGACCATAAGATGTCTAAAGTTAGGGATGGGTTGCATAGGCCGGAAAAGAAATAATAAGGCTTGTAAAAAAAGCAAAATCCCCGTCAAAAACGGGGATTTTTATTAGAATATCATCATAATGATGAACATCAGCAGGAATAGTAATATGACGATCATAGGGGATTAGTTTCGTTTGATAACATGGGCGTCGCCGCGTACTTCGATCTTGCTGGCCATACCTTCGTGGACCTCCACCTCGTGCCGTACGTTCACTTTGGCGCTGGAAGCACCGGATGTCTCCACAAACGCATCTTCCGCCTCCAGGTTATATGCCTTCAGCTTGGATGCAAGCTCGATGTTGGCATTCAGGTGATTCGTGAATCCGGAGATATCGGCTTCGGCACTTCCGGAAAGGTTGACATATAGATGCCCAACCTGAAAATCACCTTTAAGGACCACAGGACCACGCAGATCGATCATGAGGTCATCGGCATGCAGGTCGTCGACACGGATGCTGCCGATACCAGTCGCTTCCAGACGTTCAAGATCAGGCATGGTAATTACTATCTCGATGTCCTCTACGTTCAGCTTGTTCAGTTTCCAGTCGAAATCCTTTCTTCCCTTATAGTCAATGATCAGGGTTTCTCCCGATCTCCTGATATCATAGTCCTCTTTTCTATTTTGGGCATCTGTGACCTCGATGCTGTACTCATGACCGGTTACAATACGTACGTCAAACTTTCCGGTTAACTCGATCTCGTCGAAATCTACAAGTTCGCGATAGTGGTCTTTGTCTTCCTTCGGACACGACACGCAAGTAAAGCCGTCTTCCCTGGTGATCATCCACGTCTCGCCGTCGAGGTACCTGTGATCGACATATTGATTGATGAATTTGCTCATTTCTTCATCCATGGTGAACGGGTAGTCGTACGGTATATAGAGTGTCATATTGAGTCGCTGTGCGCGGAACACGGCGTCATCTTTGAATTTCAGGTTGCTATCGAAGGTAAATACCGAGTCCTGAACCGTGACGTTGTATTCGACCATCTTCGCATTTTCGATTGCCTTCGCGCGGCTGCTACCCTGTGCTTCGAACACCTGCACGAGCCTGAAAACGTTTTTGTCATGGCCCTTAAGGTCGAGTCTGACGGCATGGTAGTCGTCCATTCCGGCTTCATTGATCTTCAAAGCTGCCTTTTTTCCTGCAATGCGATAGGTCGTCTCCACCTCATAGTCAGCATCTTCCTTGAACGCGTAAACGATCCTTGGGATCCCGACCGAAAGCATCGCCACACTGATGAAGAAGAGGACAAATAACGTCCAACCTACGGGAGCATTGAACACAATTCGTTTGGCGACCACTGATATGCCGAGAAGGATAATAAAGACGGTGGGTATTACACTTGCAAAGAATGCAGCCACTGCCGTCCATGTCGGGAACGCCCTGAAGAAGACATCCATTGGCATGCTTGCTTCATTGAATTCTGTCATCCACGGTACTGAAAACGCCGATGCTGACAGTAACCCGAAAAGTATCCCGGCTGTGACGATCAGGCTTAGCAGCAACGCCCCGCCCATGAGCACGATGAACACGCCGATCATTACTCTCACCACTTCCACCAATGGGCCGAGAAGCCTGGCAAGGCCGGTAAGGATCATGCCGATCAGGCGGAATGGGAACAGTAAAACACGCGTCAATGTGCTTTCTTCCTCCTTTCCTTCAGATTGATTTTTTTTTAAGGTCGACTCGATATTGGAAAGGGTCACCGGCTCACCTTGCATCTGCATTTTGTCGGTGAGCGTTCGTGCTTCGGGTAAGATGACCCAAAGCACGATGTATACCAGAAGGCCGAAGCCGCCAAAGATTGCCAAAAGTATAAAAAGGATCCTCGAAGCAATGATGTCGATTCCCATGTAGGCGGCGACGCCGGAGGCCACACCGCCGATCACTTTTTTCTCGGGATCGCGGTACATCTTTTTGCCAACGATCGGCTCATCCAACTCATAGGAACCCGGAACGAGTATCCACATGATGATATAGATGAAGAGCGTCACTCCCCATGCAAAAGTGAGTATGGCGAAGATCAGGCGAATCCACAGGGCGTCCACGTTGAAGTAGTTCGCAAGGCCCGCACACACACCGCCCAGTATCTTTCTTTTCTGATCGCGCATCAGTTGTTTCGGAGGCGTGTAGGTCGACGAGCCGGAGTTATACTGATACGCAGAGCCTGATTTCTGACCTTCCGTGTTTTCACCCGCCTGCTCCGTTTCCTCTACAGCCCTGAAGTCGCTGACACTACCCATAGTGGCTACCAGCGCATTAACATCCTCGACGGTAATGACCTGTTTTTCCTCGTTCAGCTTGGAAAGGAAAATTTCTGCAATGCGGCTCTCGATGTCGGCAAGGATCTCGCTGCTATCTTCAAAAGTTGAGAAATATTTATTGATAGAATCCAGGTATTTCTTGAGCGTCTCATAACCATCTTCTTCGATATGAAAGATGATGCCGCTGATATTGATACTGATATTCTTTTTCATATGATTAGTGAGTCGCGTTGAGTTGGTTATTGGCTTTTGAAGTTATCATCTGAGTGGAGTGAACAAGTTCGTCCCAGGTCTCGGTCAATTTTTCCAGAAACTTACTACCCCTATCCGTTAAAGTATAGTACTTTCTTGGAGGACCTGATTTTGATTCAATCCATTTGTATTCGAGGAGACCTGCATTTTTCAATCTTGTAAGCAGGGGATAAAGTGTTCCTTCTACTACGATCATCTTCGCGGCTGTAAGTTCGTCAAGCATGTCCGATGCATAAACTTCGCCTCTCGATATGATGTGCAGTATGCAGTACTCCAGAATTCCTTTCCTCATTTGTACTTGTGTGTTTTCGAGATTCATACGTCCATCTGTTCTTGGTATGGATACGTGCAAGTACTATGCATGACAAAGTACTAAATTGAATATTTTATGTAATGCATTGAATATCAATGAAATAATTTTTTAAAATCGCGCCGCCCAATTCTTTAAGCCAGCAAAACTTCGCGAAAATGTCCGATTTTGTACAAAAGCCTCTAACAAAAGTGAACATCTTACCGGCAATGGCTGGCAATGGGAAAACTTTGCTGACTGACGGT